>DATEMG010000474.1:0-18726 GCA_035275805.1 Blastocatellia bacterium | reverse complement strand
CCGGTCGATATAGACTGGGTCAGAGAGATCGATGGCGTCAAAATGGGAAGCTACATTGATTGGATGGCCACGTGTTACGCCATCACATTGACGGGCCTTCCCGCGATCTCTGTCCCGTGCGGCTTTACCATCGGCGGACTTCCGATCGGATTACAGATCGTCGGCCGTCATCAACGCGATTTCGACGTGTTGCAGCTCGCGTTCGCTTTTGAACAGGCCACTCTGTACGGCGCGATTCGACCTTCAGCGGCGATTTAATTAGTATCGCGGGCGGTAGCGAGCGTTCGTTTAATGGGAATGTTAATGTGACTCCACTCAGGCTAACTGTGAGTAACTCTGAATACCTTGCGCCATCCAATCAGTAACAATAATAGTAGGATATTGCTCGAAGAATATTTTCGCGCGTCTCCGATATTTTTCTTGACTCTATCGCAACAACTGGGATATAAGCTGACTTCGGTTGGATAGTGAGTTCAAGCTATCTGGCAATCTTCAAATCTGAGTTTCAAAAAGTTTTCAAATAGTTATGACGCTCAAAGGACACAAAAATCTGATAGCCAATGGCGCGATAGCGACAGGACTACCCTGTTGGCGGCCAGGCGTTTTTGTGCGCTTTGGGTTGGTCAATCCCGATACCTTAGCCACGTCACGCATGCTGGGAGATGCGCTGAAAGGCCGAGATCAACAGGGCAGTTCGATTGAACGCCCGACCGGCGTCTATCTCTTTAGGCATCTATAGTCTTGCGGGAGCGGCAGTTCCCGCTCCCGAAAATCCGAATACAGAATAACAAAGGGTTTTTTGGTTGAGCGGGCCGCTCCAGCTTCAAAGATGTCTTTAGGCTGTGGAGTCGCTCGCTTTTTGCCTTTTGTCGCGTCTATTTGGTTGACGCGAATGCCAGCCCGAAGAGGCCGAATGGATCGGCGGTAGCCTGTAAAACTACGGCGCATACACGGCGCAAGCAGGTTCGATTCCTGCCTTCGGGATAAGTGCGCTTTGTCGAAGGAGCGTGGTGTAACCGGATAACATTTCGGTCTCCAAAACCGACGCTTCGGGTTCGAACCCCGGCGCTCCTGCTGAACGTTGGTACGGTACCGCGACCGTGAGGGAGCGGCTGACTGATGAGACGGCCGCTCGCTTACGCGCGCGGTACTGTGCCGGTAACCTGTCAGAGTGGAGGTGTGGCGGAAATGGTAAACGCGCTGGTCCGCTAAACCAGAGAGCTATATTTGTCTCGTGTGGGTTCGAGTCCCACCGCCTCCGTCAAAGTTAATTGTTGTTATCGGAGAGGTAGTAAGAGATAACGAAAAAGTAATACAAATTATGGAGAGCTAGTCTAATTGGTAAGGCAGCAGTTTCGAAAACTGCCGAGGTAAAACTCATCAGGGTTCGAGTCCCTGGCTCTCCGTCAGGTATACGTGTGCCGACGTGGCGCAACATGGCAGACGCGCTAAGCTCAGAACTTAGATGATGCAGGTTCGAATCCTGCCGTCGGCATCGCATCGGTAGCTCAGTGGAAATCGAGAGCGCAGGTCTCCGAAGCCTGAGGACGCGAGTTCGAATCTCGCCCGATGCTCTTGCGGACGTGGCGCAACCGGGTAGACGCGCAGCGCCGAGAACGCTGTTGTTGGAGGTTCAAATCCTCTCGTCCGCATCGGGATTGCAGGTATGGCGCAATGTGGCAGACGCGGCGGTCTCAAGAACCGCAAGTTGTGGGTTCGAATCCCTCTACCTGCATTGAGTCTTGTGGGCGTAGCTCAAATGGAAGAGCGCGAGCGCGCCATGCTCGAGGCTGGGAGTTCAAACCTCCTCGCCCACTTCAAGGTTGTTGTTTGATTTTTTAGCGCGTCTGGCCGAGTGGATTCAGGCGCGTGGCTGCAGACCACGTCAGGCCGGTTCGATTCCGGCGGCGCGCTCTCAATATCCGCCGAAGTGGCGCAATCGGTAGACGCGCGGAGCTTAAACCTCCGAATATTTTGAGGGTTCGACTCCCTCCTTCGGCATATACGGCGGGCGAGCAAGCGCTCGGTTGGGGCTCATATTCCCGACGCGCTGGGAGCGTTACCCAGGCCCGCAATTACAGTTGTTTGAAGTCATGGGGCGTTTGGCAAGCGGTTTAAGCCGTCAGTCTTTCAAGCTGAAGATCGCGGGTTCGAATCCCGCACGCCCTGCTGTTTGTGGGTCTGTGGCCTAACTGGATAAGGCAACGGTCTTTTAAATCGTGAAATGTGGGTTCGAGTCCCACCAGACCCATCGCGATCATTGACATCTGCTCCTATAGCTCAATCAGGGAGAGCGGCACGAAGATGATGTGTCAGCGCCAGATCAGCGCAAGGTCCGGGTTCGAGTCCCGGTGGGAGCACTCTTTGCGGAATCAGCGCATCTCGCTAACGCGCGGGACGCTGATTCGCTCCCGTAGCTTAACTGGAAAAGCGGCAGGCTTATAACCTGCTGGCGCCCGATCAGCGCGTGATCCGAGTTCGAATCTCGGCGGGAGCATTGAAATTATGGCGGGTGTAGCTCAGGCGGCAGAGCGTCTGACTGTGAATCAGATAGTCGCCGGTTCGAGTCCGGCCACTCGCCCTGGATTAGTTGGGATGTCGTCTAACTGGCAGGACGGTAGTCTTTGAAGCTATCTGTCGAGGTTCGAATCCTCGCATCCCAGTTTTTGCGCCTGTAGCTCAGCCGGTAGCAGCGCACGGTCGATAACCGTGAGGTCGCAGGTTCGAATCCTGCCGGGCGCATTGAAATTATGGGGCGTTGGTGTAGTCGGTCAACACGCTTGGCTCTCAATCAAGAGATGGTCGGTTCGAATCCGATACGCCCTATCGAAGTTTTCCGGGACTGTGGGCCAGCGGAGTGGCCGCAGCGCTGTCAACGCTGAGATCGTCGGGTTCAACTCCCACCAGTCCCGTCAAGGTTCGTGTTATGGATCGGTAGCTCAATGGTAAGAGCGCCTGCCTCTTAAGCAGGAAGCTGTGGGTTAGAGTCCCACCCGATCCACCAAACAGTTTTTATCGCCGTCCGGTTGGATGTGACAACCGCGTATGGTGTCAGGCGACAATCGTTACCGCGAGATTGTCGCCTGACAAGCGCGATTCGATGGGAGATAGCCAAGCTGGTAAGGCGCTCGATTGTTAATCGAGAGATGCGCAGGTTCGAATCCTGCTCTCCCAGTTTTTTCAGGGTGTAGCTCAGTTTGCGCAGAGCGCGCGCCCCGGGAGCGCGAGGTCGCAGGTTCGAATCCTGCCGCCCTGACTTTTTGCGGCGAATGCAGATGGAACTACATCGTCTGTGAAACGAATTCTCCGCCATGTTGCGGGGAGTATGTTTCATCATTCCTGGTCGCCGCTTTTGCGAGTGAGGCGCAACTGGTCGCGCGTCAGCCTTCCAAGCTGAAGACAGTGGGTTCGAGTCCCATCACTCGCTTTTGAATTTGTCGCCGTAGCTCAAAGGATGCAGCAGCCGTCTCGTAAGCGGCAGGATGTGGGTTCGATTCCCACCGGCGGCTCTGGTTGTTTGAAGTTGGGAGATCGTCTAATTGGCAGGACTGCGGACTCTGAATTCGCCAATCGTGGTTCGAATCCACGTCTCCCAGTGGGATTTTTTAGGAGCGTAGCTCAGCGGCAGCAGCATCGGTCTTACAAACCGGAGGTCGTGGGTTCGATCCCCACCGCTCCTATTTGGGGTTGTAGCCAAATCGGCAAGGCGCTGGTCTTGCAAACCAGAAATTGCGGGTTCGAGTCCCGCCAGCTCCATTTTTTCAGGATGTGGGATAGTGGCCGTCCACCAGTCTTGGGAACTGGTTCACGCTGGTTCAATTCCAGCCATCCTGACTTTGTCCGTGTAGCTCAGCGGAACTAAGAGCGTCGCGCTACGAACGCGAAGGGCGGGAGTTCGAATCTCTCCACGGACGTATATTTGGTTGGTTAGCTTAACAGGCAGAGCGCTCGGTTGAAGCCCGAACTGACGAGGTTCGAGTCCTCGACCAACCATCACCTTTTCGCCCGCAGGGCTGCGGCGGAAGCAGTACTCGCGTGGTAAGCGAGAGGTCATCGGTTCGATTCCGATTGCGGGCTTGCGATCTCCAAACAGCGCCGCATACGCGCGGGGCTTTGATCGTCGCTTCGGCCATTGGCTGAAACTTCAGAAATCATCCACTTATATCTTTCTATCCCGCGCCTTCCTGTTGGCAAAACTGAAACAGGAAAATGTGGGACAGAAAAATATGAAACCGGGTCTGTGGTCTAATTGGAAACAAGGCGCTCGGCTTCTACCCGAGAGGATGCAGGTTCAAGTCCTGCCAGACCCATATGAGGCGGCTTTATGATAAACGGCAGAAGAGTTCTTTTACTCAACGCTTCATACGAGCCATTGAGTCTCGTGACCGCGCCGAAGGCTTTGACGCTGGTGTGGCGGCGGGTGGCCGAAACGCTCGAGATTGACAGGGGTGTCCGAATCCGTTCGCCGCGATTCGTTTTCGACGCGCCTTCGGTCATTCGTTTGACTCAATACATTGACGTGAGGTCGCGGAAGAATCGTGTGTCCAACCGTCATCGCATCTTCGCGCGCGATCGTTATCGGTGCCAGTATTGCGGCCGCCGGGGAACGGCGTTCGATCTGACGCTCGATCACATCCTGCCGAAATCGCGCGGCGGACGGACGTTGGCCGAAAACCTTGCGACCGCTTGCCAGGTCTGCAACAACCGTAAAGGCGACCGCACGCCCGAAGAAGCGCGGATGCCGCTGCTCACCAACCCGGCGGCGTTGTATTACGGATTGGAGCGGGCAGCATGGCGCGACGCGGCGCGGTCTCGCCCCGAATGGCGCAAATATCTCTTCCTCGAAGACGCCGAGCGTCACGTGGACGAGGTCATGATCGCCTGAGCTTTACCTCAACCGCTTACGCCCACCGCGCGCAATCCGATTTGAAATGAATTTGGTTGCGTGGGTGGGCGCGTGGGGGGGCTCGCAACAGGACAACAATAAGAAAGCAAAAAGGGGCTAAGAGGAGCAAAAAGGCCTTTTGTCCCTTTTGCCTTTTTGCTTCTCCTTTAGGGCCCAAGAATCGGCCACGCGAATGGCCGGCGATAAAAGCATTGCAGAAGCCCTGGTTGTGCGGCTGGCCTTGCTTGACAGTCTTGCAATCGGTTTGCTAATTTCTCTTCTTCTTGTGTGTTTATAGGCTGGTAGCTCAGGGGTAGAGCACTACCTTGACACGGTAGGGGCCAGCGGTTCAAATCCGCTCCAGCCTATTGAATTTTCATTGGGTACTTTCCGGGCTTGAATTATCTGGCCCGAAGTTCAACGTCAGCTCCCGAAGAGTTGTCTAGTTATGCGGATGCGATTTATGAATCGAACTATGTAGCTGCGATGATCTAGCGTCGCCCGACGCGTCGTCGCAGCAATCCGCGTGACAACCGCTGGCGTGGGACCTTACCTGAAGCGAATATCCTGATCCAGGAGCTTTTGGGACTGTCCACCAGTAAATTTTTAGATACGGAATTTGAGGACTACTGCCACTACCCTCGAATTTCGGGTCGCAGTCATTCATCGTTCGTCGTTCATCGTTTGCCGGCGCCCTGCGGGCCATTTGAGCGATGATCATTGACTAATGACCGATGACCAGCGACCGATGAGAAATGAGTGAGACAGCAGTGAGTGAAGAGAATAATCAGCAATCATCGAATTTATCGAGCCCTTCGGCTCTTGAAATTTTGAAACGACAGGATCGCGAGGGCGCGAAGAAGGCCATCGCCGCGCGCCTCTATCGCCACGGCGTCAAACAGGAAGAGCCTGTAGACCTTGGCTACGTCGTCAAAGAAGGCGAGAGCGTAGAAGCTCTCACGCCCGAATCCGGCGACGAGGCGCTGGAGGTATACCGCCATTCGACCGCGCACCTGTTGGCGGCGGCGGTGATCGATCTTTATCCGGGCACGAGGCTGGGCATCGGCCCGGCGCTGCTCGACGACCCGAAGGGCGGGTTCTATTACGACTTTCAGCGCGCGGACGGAGGGCGGTTCACGCCCGAAGATTTGCCGAAGATAGAGAAGCGCATGAAGGATCTGATCAAGCGCAATCTCGAATACCGGCGCGTCGAGATGCCCAAGGCCGAGGCCGAAGAGAAGTTCGCCGAGATGGGCGAGCCGCTAAAATGCGAACTGATCGAAGAGAAGGGCGGCGAGCGGGTGAGCTGTTACACCATCGAAGGCACGCCGTTCGTCGATTTCTGCCTCGGGCCGCACGTCCCCTCGACGGGGAAAATCAAAGCGGTCAAGTTGCTCTCGATCGCCGGCGCGCACTGGCGGGGCGACGAATCGCGCGAGCAAATGCAGCGCATCTACGGCACGTCGTTCTTCTCACAGGAAGAGCTCGACGAATGGGTCAAGCAGAAGGAAGAGGCCGAGAAACGCGACCACCGACGCCTGGGGCCTGAGCTTGACCTGTTCAGCGTCAGCGACGTGATCGGGCCTGGATTGGTCTTATGGCACCCGAACGGCGGGCTGATTCGCAAGATAATCGAGCAGTTCCTGAATGACGATCTTTACCGGCGCGGATACGGCTTCGTCAACACGCCGCACATCACGCAGTCGGAGCTGTTCAGAATCTCCGGTCACCTGCAGATGTACAAGGACGTGCTCTATCCGGGGCTAAAGGATGAGGAGGACGAGCGCATAGAGTACCGGCTCAAGCCGATGAATTGCCCGTTCCACATCCAGATTTACAGCTCGCGCCAGCGTTCGTACCGCGACCTGCCGGTGCGGTTGGCCGAATACGGCACGGTCTACCGCTACGAGCGTTCGGGCGTCGCGCACGGTTTGATGCGGGCGCGCGGGTTCACGCAGGACGACGCGCACATCTTCTGCACGCCGGAGCAGTTGAAATCGGAGATCAAGGGCTGCCTTGACCTGGTGGACTTCGTCTTCAAGGCTTTCGGCTTCGAGTACAAGGCCGAGCTCTCGATCCGTCACCCGACGGATCATTCGAAATATATCGGCTCGGACGAGGTCTGGCGCCTGGCCGAGGCGGCGTTGACCGAGTCTTTGAACGAATACGGATTACCGTATGCGCGGATGGAGGACGAGGCGGCGTTCTACGGGCCGAAGATCGACTTCAAGGTCGTGGACGCGATCAAACGGCTGTGGCAGCTCTCGACGATTCAGGTCGATTTCACCCTGCCGCAGCGGTTCGACCTCGGATACATCGGCTCGGACAACAAACCACATCAGCCGATCATGGTGCACCGCGCGATCCTGGGATCGTTCGAGCGGTTTTTCGGCATCTTGATCGAGCATTACGCGGGCGCGTTTCCGGTCTGGCTCGCGCCGACGCAGGCGATAGTTCTACCGATCTCTGACCGCTTCAACGACAAGGCAGTCGAGGTCGAGCGGCGGTTGCAGGCCGACGGCCATCGCGTCCAGGCCGACTTGCGCGGCGAAAAGATCGGAGCGAAGATTCGCGACGCGCAGCTCAAGAAGATCCCATTCATGCTGGTTATCGGCGAACGCGAGGCCGCTTCAGACGCAGTCGCTGTGCGCGACCGCGTCAAAGGCGACACGGGCGCGGTAGGCGTCGACGAATTCAGCGCGCGATTGAAAGAACTGGTTCGGACGCGCGCTTTGCAGACTTGACGGATTGCGGATTGCGGATTGCGGATTGCGGATTTGGGAAAAGGCAGCGATTCTCTCAATCCGCAATGCGCAATCCGCAATCCGCAGTCCCGAATTCACGGAGGTGTTTTTATTAGCAACGGTTATCAAGGCGGTTATAGGGGGCGACGCGATCAAAGAGGCCCCAGTGTTCGCGTCAACGAGCGCATTCGCACGAAAGAGGTGCGGGTGATTGACGAAGAAGGTCGGCAATTGGGCGTCATGCCTCCTCAGCAGGCCCTCTCAATTGCTCGCGAGCGCGGCTACGACCTGGTCGAAGTCGCGCCCCAGGCCCAACCGCCGGTCTGTCGCATCGTTGACTTCGGCAAATATCTTTACGAGCAGAAGAAGCGGGCGCACGAGGCCAAGAAGAAACAGGTCGTCATCGAGGTCAAGGAAATCAAGTTTCGCCCCGCCACCGATGAGCACGACTACAATTTCAAAATGAAGCATGCCAGAGAGATCCTTGCCGACGGGAATAAAGTGAAGGCGACGGTCAGGTTCCGTGGCCGCGAAATAACGCACAAGGAACTCGGCGTTCAGTTGCTCGACAGGCTCGAAAAAGACCTGGCCGACAGCGGCGCGCCCGAATTCAGGCCGCGCCTCGAAGGCATGCAGATCACAGTGATTTTTTCGCCTAAGAAAGATAAATAGAGGATAGAGGATAGTGAGCAGTGACTGCTCGCTATCCTCTATCCTCTAACTTAACGGAGGAATTATGCCAAAACTCAAAACACATAAAGGAGCCGCGAAGCGTTTTCGCACGACTGCCACTGGCAAGATCAAGCGCGGTCATTCGCACGCGCGCCACATCCTGACCAAGAAGGCGGCGAAGCGTAAACGGCAGCTCGACGTCGACACGCTAGTTTCCGAAAACGATTTCGAACGCGTGATGAGGATGTTGCCTTACGGCCGCAAATAACGGATGCGATCATATTTCTTTCATATGACATATGACTTACGGTATATGTCATTTTTACCAAGGAGGGCCTTATGCCTCGAGCTAAAAGAGGGAATAAGCGTTTAGATAAACGCAAAAAGCTGGAGAAACTTTCGAAGGGCTATCGCGGGACGAAGAGCAAGCTTTACCGTTCGATGAGAGAATCGGTTCAGCGCGCGCTCAAATTCGCCTACGTCGGGCGCAAGATCAAGAAGCGCGATTATCGTTCGCTCTGGATCATCCGCATCGGCGCGGCGGCGCGGTTGAACGGGTTGAATTACAGCCAGTTTATGCACGGTCTGAAAGTGGCTGGGATCGACCTCGACCGGAAGGTTCTCGCCGACCTGGCCGTCAACCAGCCGCAGGCTTTCGCCGAACTCGTAGGTTCGGCGAAGAAGGCGTTGGAATCGGGCAAAGCCGCCGTCTGATTTCGGTTCCGAAAGAGTTCGAGAATTGCCGACCCAAGACTCCCGTAGACTTTTGCCGGAGTCTTGGGTTTTCAAGTTTAACAGGCTGAATCTATGTCTGATCGAATCACCAAACTGCGCGAAGATTTCGACATCGAGCTTAAAGCCGTCAAAACCGACGAGGATGCGAAGGCGTTGCGCGACCGCTGGGTCGGGCAAGGCATGGCTACAGGCAAAAAAGGTTTGATCCTTGCCGAATTGAAAATGCTCGGCAGTCTTTCGCCGGAAGAGCGCCGCGCCGCCGGGCAGCGGCTCAACGAGTTGAAAAATTACGTAGAGGCCGAGGTCGAAAAGTTACAAGCCGGTTTCGCAGCCAGGCGCGAGACCGAGCAGTTGGCCAAAGAGCGCATCGATGTGACGCTGCCCGGACGCCGCGTACGGCGGGGCCACCTTCATCCGATCACGCTGTTGCGGCAGAAGATCGAAGACATCTTCGTCTCGATGGGCTACGAGATCGAGGACGGGCCGGAGGTCGAGACCGAATTCTACAATTTCGACGCGCTGAACATCCCGACCAATCACCCGGCGCGCAGCCCTCAGGACACGTTCTACATTAGCGAGCGGCTGGCGCTGCGTTCGCAGACCTCGACGATGCAGATTCACGCCATGCAGAAGCGCCGCCCGCCGCTGCGCGTGGCCGCTCCCGGACGCGTCTTCCGCCGCGACACGCCCGACGCGACGCATAATCCGATGTTCTACCAGGTCGAAGGACTGCTGATCGACCGCGGCGTTACGCTCGGCGACCTGAAAGGTACGGTCGAAGAATTCGTGCGCCTGCTCTTCGGCCCCGAAACACGCACGCGCTTCCGCCCCTCCTATTTCCCGTTCGTCGAACCGGGCGCGGAGATCGATTACACCTGCTTCAAGTGCGGCGGCGGCGGTTGTCGCGTCTGCAAAGGCTCGGGCTGGATCGAAATGGGCGGGTCGGGAATGGTCCACCCGAACGTGCTGCGCGCCGTCTCGATCGATCCTGAAGAGTTCACGGGGTTCGCGTTCGGATTGGGGCTGGATCGGCTGTGCGCGCTAATGTACGAGCTGGATGACATCCGGCTGTTGTACGAAAATGATATCAGGTTCCTGGAGCAATTCAGGTAGTTCGTAAGGATTGGGATCGATGATGAGCGATCTGAATCGGAACAACGGACATTGGCGCATTCAGTTTAACTGAAGCCATTGGATGAGAGCGTATAGAGTCCCGACTTTAGTCGGCTGCGCTCGGATTCCAAGCCCTGCCGACTAAAGTCGGGACTCTAAACGCTCTCATCCAATGACTGTAATTTCATCCGGTGTATCGCTGTCATATGAAGCATTTGTCACGTTGGTCAAAAAGCGAAATGAACGCGATTGAGTGGCTAATCTGCTCACTAGCCGCAATCCTTCTTCTTGCCGCCGGCGCCGCCGCGCAGGAGCCGCCGCCAAACGCGAAATGGCGTCTGACAACGATTGTTTTTGAAGGGCTGAAATCACAGCCTCCTGAAAAGATGATCGCCGCCAGCGGGTTACAGGTCGGGCAGACCATTGATTTCGAGATGGTCAAGGCCGCGGCTCAGCGCCTGTCGCAGACCGGCCTGTTCGGAAAGGTCTCCTACCGATATCGCTACTCTTCGACTCAAATCGAGCTGACGTTCGAGCTTGAAGAGAAGGCGTCGGGTAAAAAGCGCTGCCACTTCGATAACTTCGTGTGGTTTTCCGACAAAGAGATTGCGGATGCTATCAAGCGTGACATGCCCGATTTCGACGGGAGCATTGTGGTCAGCGATTTCGTCGGCGAAGAAATCAAGAAGTCGTTGACGCGGCTGCTGGCGGAGAAGAAGATCGCGGGCGAGGTCGTTTACGAGCTGGACGAAAATCTCTCTTACTTCTTCAAGGTCAAAGGCGCGAGTCTGCCGATCTGCGATTTTCAATTCGCGGGCGCGCAGGACGGGTTGAAGAAGCTGCTGATCGAGACTTTGAAGCCGCTGTTTAAAACTGAGTATTCAAAATCCGACGCCAGACTGTTTGTCAACTCCGCCCTGATCCCCATCTATACGCAACGCGGATATTTGAAAGTCGACTTTCAAGCGGCCCAGCCGAGTCTGAGCGCGAGCGGCGCGTGCGCCAACGCCGTCATCGTCACTCTCCCGGTCGCCGAGGGGTTGCAGTATCGCTGGAACGATCCCGTCTGGTCGGGCAATCAGACTTACTCGGCTAAGGAATTGAACGCGTCGTTGAAACTGAAGCAGGGCGACGTGGCCGACTCGATGAAGATCGAACAGAGTTGGGGCGAGGTTAGCGGGGTCTACGGCCAAAAAGGTTATCTCGTAGTCAAACTTAAACTCGATCCGGTGTTTGACGACGCGCGCCGGCTCGTCACTTACCAGGTCAGTCTCACCGAAGGCCCACAATATCGAATGGGGCAAGTGGCAATCGCCGGTCTGCCCGAAGATGTGGCCAGAAGGGTCAAAGACGTCTGGGGACTGAAGGCCGGAGAGATCTTCAATAGTTCGTACATCCTCGCGTTCCTAGACAAGGTCGCGCGCGGAGGGCTGATTAAACAGGCCCAGGAGGTGGAAACCCTACAGGAATTGAAGCGCGACGATCAGAAACTGACTGTCGACGTCGTGGTCAAGTTCGAGCGGAAACCCTAGTAAGCCAACGCGATGAAACGCAAAGTCTCCGAATTCTCATACGGTTTCGTTCTGACGCACGAACTGGTGAACGCTTACGGCTATCTCCGGACGGACGCGCCGCGGACTTCGCGCGGCGGGCGAAAGAAGGGCGCCGAAGACGGCCCCGTCGCCGCGCCGCGCGGTTATCCGCTGTTCCTGCAATTCAAAGCCAGCGAGTACATGAAACGCCGGAACGCCGGCGAGTCGAAGCTGGTCGGGTTGCCCTATTTCCGCTTTGCGCTGCACCGCAAGACGCAATCGAATCAGCACCAGTTGCTGATCGAGCTTGAACAGAAGGGCTACGCGGTCTTTTACGCGACGCCAAAGATTCACGAGGCCGTCAATCTGAACAGCGCGTTTTTCGACCGTCAGGTCGTGGCCTCTTCGCTCTTCGTAAATCCGGGCGAGATCGGCGAGTTGCCGGACAATCGCCCTCATCGCGTAGTCTTCAGCGGCAGATCGGAGGACGTCTATGTCTGCTCGAAGCCGCAAAGGTTGGGCGGGGTGATTCACGGCGCGGTTTTTGCCGAAGCCGTCCGGCGAACCGCCCTCGAAAGAGAAGACCAATCGCTGGACGACGAATTCTTCAATCGCCTGGCGGGCGACATGGTTTCGTTGATTTCGCCGAACCGCAGAATCTTCGACGAATTGTCGGGAGGCAAGGTCGAGATGAGCGCGTCGACGTTCGCCAATTACCTGGCGAAGACTCTGTTTGATTGTGAATTATTGATTGTGCCCTCTGAAGTTTCGAGGCTATGAAAAGTTACATACGCAAATTGCCACCGGCGCTATGGCTGGCGGCTCCATTCGCCGCTTTTATTGTTTTCGCTCTTATGGATCGGGTCGCAATCGCATGGACTGATCCGCAAACCGCTCTAACTCAAGGCGCGCGACGTTGGTACGGGGCGGGGAGCGATAGAGACAGGGTTACATCAGAAGCGTCCTTTCCGTCGGCGCCCGGTCGCTACCGCTCCCGGCGCCGTACCGATTTAGCGCCTGGGGCCGGCGCGTCAATTCGGCCGGCGGAAGTTGCGCAGGCGATCCCTTGCGTCTTCGACAATTTCGTCTGGTTCAAGGACCAGGAGATCGTCGACGAGATCCGCAAGGACTTGCCGTCCTTCGACGGCGTGGCGCCCGAGGGCGGGGATTCCGTAGACAAGATAATGGGCGCGCTCAAGCGGATGATGAAGAAAAAGGGATTGCCGAGCGAGGTCGAATACACCTTCTTTTCCGGCGACGGGTATCGGTATCGACCGGAGCACATCTTCGTCGCGCGCGACGCGAAAGTCCCGGTCTGCAAGGTGATTTTTCAAAACTCGCCGCCGCAGCTCGAAAGAGATTTGCAGCAGTTCGCGCAGTCGCTCATCAAAAAGGATTATTCAAAGGTGATCACCAGAAGTTTTGCCGATGTGGCGACGGTTCAGGTCTACCGCAAATACGGCTACCTGCGCGCATCCGCTCGGCTACAGTCTGCGGAGTTGGACCAATCGTGCGGGAACAGCGTCGCGGTCAAGATCGCGGTCGAGCCGGGAATCGTTTACGCCTGGGACAAGGCTGTATGGACAGGCTCGCGCGCGATATCGGCCCAATCTCTGGGCGGCGCGATAGAGTTGAAGCCCGGCGACGTGGCCGACGGGCTGAAGATCGACGCGGGGTTGCAGGCGGCTTACATCGTTTATCAAAAGCTGGGGTATGTCGAGTCGCAGATCGTCTTGACTCCCGCCTTCGACGACGTCAACAGGCGAGTGGCGCTGAACGTGGCGATCACCGAGGGCCCTCAATTCCGGATGGGGGATTTCATAGTCAAAGGACTCCCCGAAAAAGACGTCCTGCGACTGAAAGAAAGGTGGACGCTCAAGGCGGGCGATGTTTACGACGCGTCTTACCTGGGCGATTTCATCAAGAAGCTCGTCGCCGACAAATTGATCCTTCCCGAGCTGGCGAAGATTCTCAAGACAGAGCAGACGCCCGACAAAGGGAAATTGACCGTTGATGTAATCATAGACTTCAAAGTATGAAGATCAACTACAACTGGCTGAAAGAACTCGTCGACATCGATCTGCCGCCGCGCGATCTGGCGGCGAAGTTGACGATGGCGGGGATCGCCGTCGACGCCGTCGACTATTACGGCGACGACGCTGTCCTCGAATTCGACCTGACGTCGAACCGGCCCGACTGCCTGTCGCACCTGGGCGTCGCGCGCGAGGCGGCGGCGGTCTTGGGGAAGACGGCGAGGACTCCGGAGGCGAAGCTGATCGAGACGAAGACGAAGACGAGCGGCGTGACCTCGGTCGAGATCCTCGCGCCGGCGCTCTGTCCGCGTTACACGGCGCGGGTGATCAAGGGCGTGAAGATCGGCCCTTCGCCCGAATGGCTGGTCAGGCGCCTTGAGTCGGTAGGGCAGCGCAGCGTCAACAACGTGGCCGACATCACCAACTACATCATGCTGGAGATGGGGCAGCCGCTGCACGCCTTCGACCTACATCGATTGCATGGCGAACGGATCGTCGTTCGAACGGCCGGGCCGGGCGAGAAGATCACGACGCTCGACGGTGAAGAGCGCGATTTGACTCCGGAGATGCTGGTGATCGCCGACGTCGATCGGCCCGTCGCCATAGCCGGGATCAAAGGCGGCGAGGATTCGGGCATCACGGAGAAAACCGTCGACGTTCTGCTCGAAGCGGCCTATTTCGCGCCCGCTCAAACACGCGCGACCTCGAAGGCGCTGGGGCTGAGCACCGAGGCGTCGTATCGCTTCGAGCGCGGGACAGATCCCGAAATCGTCGCGAGGGTTTCGGACCGCGCGGCGGCCATGATCGCTGAGATCGCAGGCGGCGAGGTTTTGAGCGGCCTGGTGGACGTCTATCCCACGAAGGCGACGCGCGGTTGGATCTGGTTCCGCCGCCCGCGCTACACGCTCTTGACCGGATTGCCGATCGAGCTGGGCGAGGCCGAGCGCATCCTGCGCGGTCTGGGTTTTACTGTAGAGGCCGAGGTCGAAAACGACCGGCTTCGCGCAATGGCGCCGTCGTGGCGCGTCGACGTTTCGATCGAAGAGGATTTGATCGAAGAGGTGGCGAGGATCGCCGGCTATGACAACCTGAAAAACACGCTGCCGGGGGGCGCGAGCGCGGGCGCGTACCTGCCGGGCGAGGACGCGCGCCGCGCGGCGCGCCTGACAATGACTTCGCTCGGTTACAACGAGGCCGTCAGCTTCAGCTTCGTCAACGGCGAGGCCGACGAGTTGTTGAGTGAGACGGGCGAAGACTCGCGGCTCGCGCTGCTCAACCCGATTGACGAGACGCAGGCTCACATGCGGGTGACGCTGCTCGGGGGATTGTTAGACGCGCTCGAACGCAATTTCAATCACGGCGCCAACAACGTGCGCCTGTTCGAGATCGGCAAGTGTTTCATGGACGACCTCGGGGAGAGGCCGCTCGAGACGGAGCGGCTGGGAGCTGTCGCCACGGGCGCGCGCAACGAAGACGACTGGGTATCGTCGAATGGCGGAGGAGGCATCGATTTTTACGACTTGAAAGGGGCCCTCGAATCGGTCGCCGAGGCCATAGGCTTACCGGCTCTAGAGTTCGAGCCTGATGTGGACTGTGACTTCCTGCACCCGGGACGCAAGGCGGAGGTCCGGCTGGGCGACGAGGTTATAGGCGTTATGGGTCAATTGCACCCACGCATAGCGGCCCGGTACAAATTCAAACAACCGGTCTTCGTCGCCGACTTGAATTTGGGAATGATGCTGCTGGCTGACCGGGCTAAAGTTCGCTATCATCCCCTCCCGAAGTTCCCGATGGCTGTTCGCGATGTGGCCTTGTTAATTGATACCGGCGTTCAGTTCGCCGACGTCGAGCGCGCCATCAAAGGGTTGATGATTCCGGAACTTGTCGGAATCAAACTCTTCGATCTATACGCAGGCAAGGAATTGCCGGCAGGCAAGCATTCAATCGCGCTCTCGTTGCGCTATCGCGCCGCGAATCGGACGCTGACACCCGAGGAGATCAACGCCGCGCACGACCGCGTGGTAGGTGTGTTGAAACAAGAATTCGGCGCTAAGATTAGGTGAAATGATTGCGGAATGGGGAAGGGGAGTGGGGAATGGGGAATAGGGAGTAGGGAAATAACTCCTTTAACCCCACTCCCTATTCCCCACTCCCCACTTCCCACTTCCAATCCGTATGCCGATTACTGGTTTTGAAAAATTCACGAGCCTGCAGGACAAGATTCGTCTCGCCCTGGAAGTGTGCAAGACGCTCAAACAAGATAAGGAACGGCTTGAGGCTGAATTGGCGCGCGCGCGAGAGATGCTGGCCGAGGTGAATACGGACAACGAGCGTTTGAAA
The DNA here is from genome assembly GCA_035275805.1 of Blastocatellia bacterium. Lineage (GTDB taxonomy): Bacteria > Acidobacteriota > Blastocatellia > RBC074 > RBC074 > JAJVID01. The sequence goes on along the minus strand of DATEMG010000474.1, from coordinate 2,672 downwards.
TCGCATGTCGAACGGTTGATGGCCGAACGCGACTCGATGCGGGGAAACATAGAGGCGATGCTGCACGAGATCGCCAAACTCGAAATGGAATCGGAATCGCTCAGCAGATGACGGGAGTTCGTCGAAAGGATTTTGATGCAGGATCGTCGGAACATGGAATCGCAAGGGCAGAGCGTGAACGTCAGGATATACAACCAAACCTACGCCATCCGCGCCAGCGACGGCAACGTCGAACGCACGCTGCGACTGGCTGCGATGGTGGACGAGCGAATGCGCGAAATATCGAAAAGCGCCTTGACTTCGGACTCGCTCAGGCTGGCGGTTCTGGCCGCTCTGCACATCGCCGATGAATTGGAGAAGGCGAAGAGCAAATACGAGGACCTCAATCAGAAACTCCTCAACAGCAGCAACGAATACGCGGCGTTGCTTGATCAATTGCTCAAAGATTACAGGCATTGAGGATCGAGGATGGAAGATCGAAGATCGAGGATGGAGGATTGCGTCATCTGTTTAGTCCTGTATCTTCGATCCTCTATCTTCCATCCTCGACCCTCGGGGGAATTTGTGAGAAGAAGTTTTCTAGCAATCATACTGTTGTCTTTTACACTGGCGGTTTCGCAGCCGTCGAACTACGCGCAGGCAAAGAGGGAGAATGCGAAACCGTCCACCGCCGCGCAGGGCGGGCAGGACAAGGCAAGATCGGCGACTCCGGCCACGCGAGAGAAGCGTGCGATTGCGAAGCTTGCGACTGCGGAAGATCGGTTAGGCAATGTCGAGGCGATTACGGCCGAGCAGTTGAAGAAATGGCTTTATATAGTCGCTTCCGACGAGATGGAAGGGCGCGACACCCCGTCTCGGGGGCTTGATCTGACGGCCAAGTTCATCGCGGATCATCTGTCGCAATGGGGAGTCAAACCGGGCGGAGACGACGGAACCTATTTTCAGAAATTCGCATTGACCAGCAGACGTATAGAGCCGGAGTTGACAATCGCCAGCGTCAACGGTCAGGGTTTCAATTTCGGCGAAGATTTCATCGCCGAGGCAACGCCGGGACAGGCTAGCGGACCGATCGTTTACGTCGGCCACGGACACATAATCAGAGCCAAAGGCATCAACGCCTATCGGGGCGTCGATGTGAAAGGCAAGATCATGCTCGCGGTCGAAGGATATCCGAGAGGCGTGTCGTTTCAAGACATTCGCGGCAAGAAAGCGGGCGAGGATTACGACACCCCTGAGACTTACGCCCGCGCCCATGGGGCAAGAGGCGTCATCTACATTCCCAGCCAATCGACTCTAACCTTCTGGCAGAATCGCCACTACATCTCTCTGAGTTCGTCGCGCGTCAGGCTGGAGAAGCCGCGGCAGGGCGGGGCGAATATTCCCGTCATCTACGCTTCCGAAAAGATGGTCAAAGCGATCCTCGATGGCGAGAAGCTCAATTCCGAGACGGCCAGAAAGCAGGCGAGCGAGGGCGCGCCGGGCGGAGGATTCGACCTCGGCGCCGGCAAGCAGGCCAGCTTCAATGTCAACGCGAAGGTCGATGAGGCGACGACGCAGAACGTGGTAGGCGTGATCGAAGGCGCCGACCCCATTCTGAAAAAAGAATATGTCGCGGTAGGCGCCCATTACGATCACGTCGGAATGAGCCGGAACGCCGAAGGCGATAAGATCTTCAACGGCGCCGATGACGACGGATCAGGGACAGTGGCCACAATGGCGATCGCCGAGGCTCTGGCGAAAAGCCAGGAGCGCCCGAAGCGTTCTGTCCTTTTCGTGTGGCACGCTGGCGAGGAAAAGGGGCTTTGGGGGTCGGAATTTTTCACCGACAATCCGACCGTCCCGGTGGAGCAGATCGTCACACAGCTCAACATCGATATGATCGGCCGCAGTAAAAAGGAGGGCGACAATAACCCGGCTAACAATGACCTGACCGGGCCGAACGAGCTTTACGTCATCGGGTCGAAGAAGATGAGCGCGGACCTCGGCAATCTGAGCGAGGAAGTCAACAAAAAGTATCTTAATCTCGCTTTCAATTACAAATACGACGATCCGGCTGACGTCGAACGCTTCTTCTATCGCAGCGATCATTACAACTACGCGAAGAAGGGCGTCCCGATCATCTTCTACTTTTCGGGCGTGCACGAAGACTACCACGGCCTGGCGGACACGGCGGACAAGATCGATTACCAGAAGATGGAGAAGATTACGCGGACCGTTTTCGCCACGATGTGGAGGCTGGCCAACGCGCCTGCCCGCCCGAAAGTGGATACGCCGTTGCCGCCGCAAGTGTCGAACTGAGATGATCAATCGCATCATAGTCAGAGGCGCGAACTGGATCGGCGACGCGGTGATGACCTTGCCGGCGCTCGAACGTTTGCGTTCGTCTTTTCCACGATCCCACATCGCGCTTCTCGCCACGCCGCTCACTACCGGGATGTTTGAGAGTTCGTCGTTCGTCGACGAGGTTATCGAATACCGTCGCAGGGAAGACGGCTCGCGCGCGTTTGTCGAAACGGTGAGGCTGATGCGCGCTCGCCGGTTCGATCTGGCCGCGCTGTTTCAAAACGCGTTCGAGGCCGCGCTGCTCACCGCGCTGGGAGGCGCGCGGCGCCGGATCGGATTTGTCGCGCAGGGACGCGGCCCCCTGCTCACGCATAAGCTCCGTCGCGGCC
>DATEMG010000473.1:0-21969 GCA_035275805.1 Blastocatellia bacterium | reverse complement strand
TGCAATGAATGAATCAGCTTGTACGTTTGCTCGAATCGCCATTCGGCCTTCGGCCTGTCCCACATCCCGTCGAACCAGATCCCGCCGATCGGACCGTAATTGGTAAGCAGTTCTTTCAACTGCCCGTCCATATAATCAATGAATTTGAACCACTCGCCGCTCTCGGGCCGGCCGGCGGTCGTTCCAGTTCGACCGCGCGGGAAATAGTCGGGATGACGCCAATCGAGTTGCGAGTAATAAAAGAAGATCTTGATTCCCTGCTTTTGGCATTCGTCGGCGAGCATCTTCAATACGTCTTTATTGTAAGGCGTGCGGTCGACGATGTCCCAGTCGCTGATCTTCGAATCGAACATGGCGAAGCCGTCGTGATGCTTGCTGGTGATCGTGATGTATTTCATCCCGGCGGCTTTGACGAGCGCGACCCATTCCGCCGGATCGAATTCGGTCGGGTTGAACTGCGCCGGGAGTTTTTCGTATTCGCTGATCGGCATCTTCCTGTTGTTCATCACCCATTCGCCGTCGCCCAGCACGCTGTAGACGCCCCAGTGGATGAACAATCCGAACTTGGAGTCCTGGAACCACCGGCGGGCCTCCAGGTTCTCCGGCGTCGGCTGGTATTGCGTATTTGAACTTACGGGAGCGACAGCCGATGAGAAAGCGGCGGCGATGATTAGACAGACAAATAGGGCGCGAACCCGCGACCATGTAGCCATAAACTTTTCCCTTCTTGTCGGGCAAAAATCAGGTGTGAACAGAAGGCGCGTATTCTACGTTGGGCGCTGTCGAAGCTCAAGGGCGGGCGTTACAGGGCAGAAGTCATTTTAGACAGGATTTACGGGATTTTTCAGGATTCAACCCGATTCACAATATCCTGAAAAATCCTGTAAATCCTGTCTATTTTCATCGCAATCTGAACTCATTCGCCGTTCGCGTCACACGCCCTTCGCCCTCCAATTTTTCGAGGTGCGCCAGCACGGACAATTCGGCCAGTTGATGCATGGCTTCGGGCACGTCGGTGTAGACGGCTTTGACGATCTGCGAGATCGCGCTCGCTCCCGCCGCGACGGCGCCGACGATCTGCTCCTCGCGGTCGCGGCGGTGGACGATGTATTCTTCGATACGGCCCCGCGCGTCGGCGATCACAGGCCCGTGGCCAGGCATCAGCGCAGTCAATCGTGGCAATTCAAGGTACCGCCGCAAAGAAGCGAGGTAATCGTTCATATTGCCTTCGGGCGGAGCGATGACGACCGTGCCGAAACCGACGACGCAGTCTCCTGTGAGCAGGCTTCCAGTGCGCTCCTCGTAAAAACTGAGGTGGCCGCGCGCGTGGCCCGGCGTCCACATCGCGCGCAACCGCCAGGTCAATCCGGCCGAAGCTTCGGAGAGTTCGATCACTTCGCCGTCTTCGATGAAGCGGTCAACGCGGACTTCGCCGCCGATGGCTTCGGCGGTCAGGCGGTGGGCGGCGATCGGCAGGTTGAATTTTTCGGCCAGATGCGTCACGCCGCCGAAATGATCTTGATGCAAATGAGTGATGAGGATTTCACGGAATCGCTTTCCCTGCTCTATGAACCTGGCGACCACGTGGTCGAGCACGGCCTGTTGATCGGGGTAAGGCGAGCCGGGATCGATCACGACCATCTCGTCGCCGCCGACGAGGTAACAGTTGGTATGAGTCGCGGGCGGAAGCGTGGGCGTGCGTAACGGGCAGAGGAATATGCCGTATCGGAACTGAACTCGACGCTCCAAATGATCGCGCTCCTCCTGCGAGACGTTGAGCAGTCGCCCGGCGAAATCCTCGACGCCTTCGACCAGCGCCTGAATCGCGGTGAAGATCGGCGTGACGATCAAACAATCGCCGTCAATCCACTTTCGCAGCGCCTCCTTCGGACGCAGCCACTCGCCCGCCTCGAGCTCGCCAGGAATGACCTCGGTCTCCTGCCCCTCAGGCAGCCACGCCGAGAAGAACCGCGTGTTGTAACGCCGCGGAGAAGTCGCCGGTGTGACCCAGCGCGGGGCTTCGACCAACAGATTGGCGTCCAGCGCCAAACCTTCGCGTTCGAGCAATTCCTTGAACGAAGCCTGGTCTGAATGCAGTTCGTCGCGCATCGCCGCGCGTCTTTCCGCCGAAAGACTCTCGACCCCGCGGGCGATCAACACTCCGGTCTCCTCGAAAATCTCCCGGACGGCGGTGACGCGCATCGCGGCGTCCGGAAAGTTTTCGGCGTTGAGAATCGGGATTTCGGCGTCTGCGGCGTCGCGCTGCCCTCCGGGAAACGCGTGGTAATTGGCCATAAAGGCCAGCGTCTTCCCGCGCTTCACCCAGAAGACCTTTGGGTCGTCAGGGTCGCGCAGCAGGATCATCGCCGCCGCATCCTTGGGGGTTGCGGGAGTTGTTGCGAGTGGATTGATTGTTTGATTCATGATGGGCGCTTATCTTTGCCCGACAATAAGGGTCGCCTTGATCGAAACGTCGAAATCCATATTGTGGCGCTCCTCGTCAATGATCGTCATCATCTGCTGTCTAACCTGCCGGCGCGTTTCCTCATCGGGGAGAATCGCCAGCCATTCGTCGAGGAAGAACGCTTCGATCAGCGGCGATTCGAAGAACTCATTTCCGTCTTTGAAATCGAACCGCTCCTTGCTGGTCACGCCGCGCACGTTTTTCAGGCCGGCGTCGAGCGCGAGCTGTTCGGCGTCACTCACCGCCAACCTCTCCGTGATCAGGCCTTCGAGCTGCGGCGTGTAATCGAGCAATTCCAGGTTGTATAAGGATTCCCAGTAAATCGAGAAGAACTCGTCGAAACTGCCGCGCGTCGTCAGTTTCAAGACAACTGTCGCGCCATGATTCGCGACCCGCGCCAACTCCACGAGGAAGGGGCCGATCTCCGAAGGCGGCAGCATGGAGGCGTCGCCGATCACAAGATCGAACTCCCCGTCATCGAATTCGAGTGACCGCAGCTGATCTTCTCGAAATTCCACGTTGTCGACCTTTTTCACCTCGGCCTTACCGCGCGCCAGAATCAGTTTCTCAGAGCTTGGATCGACGCCGACTACTTCGGTCTTCGCGCCGCCTCTGATCGCCAGGTCAATCGCATAGCCGCCGGCGCCACAGCCGGCGTCCAGGAACCGCCCTTCCTTCGGCAGTTCGACCTCTTCGTCGACCATTTGATCGAAGGCCTCGCGCCAGGTAGGCGTAATGTACAAATCGTAGAGATAAGCTATTTCTTTAGCGTCTCTCATTGTGCGGTTATCGCTCTGCATGACAATGTGATAGTAGCTAATCGAACGCGCGGGCCGCAAGAGCCGCCGCCAATGAACCTTTTTGTTGAAATCGGGGCCGCTGAGGTCTATACTCTCGGCCTCCCTTCCCCTACGACATCCAGTCCAAAGCAATTCCCTAGGTTTCCCTTGCAACAACAGCGTAAGGAGCCGAAGTCATGCCAGAACAGATATGTGCCCCGGTTGGCGCCGAGCGACTCCAACAGAAAAGATCGTTCGCCCCATTGAAGAAAGGGCCAGCCAAAGTCCTCGCATTTGTCAACCAGAAGGGCGGCGCCGGTAAAACCACCATCACGCAAAATTTGGCCGTCTGTTTCGGCCTCTATCACGACAAACGGGTGCTGTGCGTGGATCTCGACCCTCAGGGGAATCTGGGTCAGGGGCTGGTCCCCTACCCGATCGATACTCCGAAGACGGCCGACCGCATGCTCGTCGTCCCCAAGGTGAACATTCACGAATACATCATCAAGGTTCGCCCCAACATCGACCTCATTCATAACCGGTTCCAGAAAGAGCTGCGCGAGGCGGTGGATCGGCTGCCGCTCTATCCGGATTTGCTGAGAAGGCAGCTCAGCCCGGCGTTGTCGCTCTATGACTACATCTTCATCGACACGCCGGCCGGATTGTGCCGCTCGACCCAAATCGGGATAGAGGCGGCCAACCAGGTCGTCCTCATCGTTTCCTGCGGGAAGTATGGGCTGAAGGACATGATCGCCGTGATCGACTGGATGTTGGAGAACTGCAACCGGCTTATCAAGCCGATGCCCTCAATCAGGGTGGTCCTCAACAACTTCGACAAGCACAAACGGTTCGACCGGGATTTCAAACTTGAACTACAGCGGATCTTCGGCGATGAATTGCTCCAAACTCAGATCCGCGCCAGCGTGAGAGTCATCGAAGCCGCGGCGCAGGGAGCCACCGTAGTCGAGCGACATCACAATTATCCCGTCACAGAGGATTTCAAGTTGTTGAGCCGGGAAATCCTCGGGCTGCCGTTGGAAAGGGAGTCGTCAGGCGAGCCGGTCAATGTCAATAGCCTCTCTGAAAAAGAGGTTGTTTTTGAGGCTATGGCCGCCGGTTCAGCTTTATAGAGTTAGAGCGGATTGCAAATGAGCGCACAGCGCCGGGCGATGCTTTTAATCGCCCCGGTCGCGGCGCGGTACTGACGGGAGCGGTAGCGACCCACGCGCCAGTGACCCGGTCGCTACCGCTCCCGTCAGTACCGGAGCGCTTCTTCCCGTACATCCAGTCGCCCGCCCGTATAAATATCTGAAAACCCCCATAAAGCCTCCTTTCATACGGCATCTGTCCCTACGATATTTCCGGCTCCCCGTTGGTCAATTTCGCAGCTTATTCAATCCGTTAAGCGCGGCGACCTTGTAGGCTTCGGCGAGCGTCGGGTAATTGAACACCGTGTCTCGGAAGTATTCGATCGTAGCGCCGGTGTTCATAACAGCTTGTCCGATATGGATCAGTTCCGTCGCCCCTTCGCCGATGATGTGGAGCCCGAGCAGCTTCAGGTTCCTGGGGTCGAACAGGAGTTTCAATTTCCCGGTATGGTCGCCGAGAATCTGGCCTCTCGCCAACTCATCATATTTGGCGACCCCGACCTCATACGGAATTTTCTCCTCAGTCAATTGCCGCTCGGTTTTCCCGATCATCGAGATTTCCGGAATTGTGTAAATTCCGTAAGGAAGAGGAAAGGCGGAGTAGTTTGAATCCTCTCCGAACATATGATTAGCCGCCAACCGGCCCTGTTGCATTGAAGTCGCCGCGAGGGCCGGAAACCCGATGACATCTCCCGCGGCATAGATATGGGGAACCGCGGTCTGGAAATATTCGTTAACGCCGATCTTGCCGCGCTCGTCAATCGGGACGCCTGCGGCTTCGAGATTCAAAAGGTCGGCGTTCGTTTGCCTGCCCACCGCGTACAGAAGAGCGTCGGCAGTGACTCTCTTTCCGCTCTCGAGTATGGCGACCACGTCCCCGTCGGATTCTTTTTCCACCGAAAGCGCTTTTTCTCCGAAGCGAAGAATGACGTCGAGGTTCCGCAGATGATATTGCAACTGCTCGACGATCTCCCTATCAACGAAATCGAGCATTTCCGGCCGTTGCTCGATGATCGTCACTCGCGATTCCAGCGCCGCGTACATTGAAGCGTACTCAACACCGATCACGCCCGCGCCGACCACGATCAACTCTTTCGGAATGCTCGTAAGCCGCTCCATTTCGCCGGCATCGATGATCGTCTGGCCGTCGAAGGGAATCATCGGGTTACGAGCCGGACGCGTCCCGCATGCAATGAGAATCTTTTCGGCCGCGACCGAGACTTCGCCGCTTTCGGTCGTGACACGAACCGTGTGCGGGTCGAGAAACTGGGCGCCGCCTTGAATGACAGTGATTTCGTTTCTCCTGAATTGATGCTTGACCAAATCCATTTCGCGTTCCTGGACCATGCGCACGCGATCGGAGAGATCTTCCTGGCTGATTCTTTCCTTCAGCGAATAGTCGCACCCATAGAATGCGCGCTGGCGGAAGCCGGTCATATACAGAATCGCTTCTCTCAGGGTCTTGCTCGGAATGGTGCCTGTGTGTAGAGAAACCCCGCCAATCATCCCTTTGCGGTCAATGATCGCAACCTTCTTTTCCAGTTTCGCCGCGGCGATTGCGCCCTTTTGCCCGGCCGGACCGCTGCCTATCACAACCAGATCGTATGTTGCGTTAACCATTGTTCACCTCGATTCGTGATACATATGAAGAGACCGGCTCAAAAACGTCCTTCGTTTCTTTGTGGTCAATAACAATCTTCGCTGGGCGCATTCGGTAGAGGCTCATGTATGAATTGGGAAGCGTACCCAGGCTCTGGATCATCGGCCTTTGATCTCCGCGACCAGTTTGTCAGCGCCGTACAGCTTGCTCAAGGCTTCGATAACCGCGGCCGCATGCACTCCGACCGCGCGCGCGCCTTCGCTTTCGTCAATGTAAAGATAACGATTCGGCAGCTTCTGAATGTTGCTGTCGAAATTTATGCCGACGATCTCGGCGTTGCGATTGATGACCGGGCTGCCGGAATTGCCGCCGATGGTGTCGGCCGAATAGACGAAGTTGAGCGGCGTCGAGAGGGTCAGCACGGATTTCGCGTCTTTCCAACGCGGCGGCAAATTGTACGGCGGCTTCTCGTTGAAGCTGACGGCGCGGTCAAACAGCCCGTAGAAGGTCGTCTTGAACGGCACGAGCGTAGTGTCTTCTTCGTAGCCGGCGACCGTCCCGTATTCGATCCTCAAATTGAAGTTGGCGTCAGGATAGACCGTCTTGCCGTAAACCGCGAAACGCGCGTTGGCGATCTTCTCGCCCGCGCCGGTCTCGACGTTCTTGATATTCTCTTCTTCCCAGGCGCGCAGCTCGCGAATTATCGGCTCGACCTTGCGCGCGAGGGCGATGAGCGGGTCGTCGGATTTGCCGATGGCCTCGGGGCCGCCCTCAAATAACGCTTTGCGAAACGCGACGTCGTGAAGCTTCGTTCCGCCGATCACGCGCTTTGCCTCTTCCGGCGGGTTCGCCCCCCCGAGCGCCGCGCGAATGAAAGGGTCGTCGGCGCCGAGCGTCTTCCGGCCTTCATCGAGCCACGCCGCCAGAACCGCTTCTTCCATTTCGGGGTAGAACGGCGCGGGCGAGAGCAGGTTGCGTTTCAGGGCCTCGATGCGGTTGTCGCGGAACTCCTCGTAGCGTCGATCGTTAGGTTTGCGAATCTCTTCGGCGTAGCGAGCGAAAGATGACGCTACATTGCCGAGTCGTGATGCCGTGAGATTCGAGAAGGCGATTCGCTTCGCCATCGCTGGCAGAGCGGCATAAGCCTGCTCGATCCGCGCCCAGGCGTCTCCGTAAGCGCGCTGCCATTCAGGCTTCGAAGCGACGGCCTTCCGCAGCGCGGCCTCTTCGTCATCTTTCTTTTTGAAGACGCGCGAATTTTCCAGCCCGGCCTGTTGGCCGACAAGGCGTTTGATCGAATTCTCCAGGCTGCGAATCGATTGTGAGGCTTGCCGTAGCCGCTCGGCGCCGAGTTTGGCGTAAGCCTTCAACGCGGCGCTGCGCGAGGTCCACACCTGCATTTGCAGCGGATTCCCGAGGTCGCGGTGATAACGCAATTGCGCCACGGTCAACAGCCGTGCGGTCGAACCGGGAAATCCGGGCACGATCACAAGCTCGCTCTCGGCGACGTCTTTCGATGCCCACTTCAAATAATGCTCGATTTTCGCGGGCCGCCCCTCCTCGTAAATGCGGAAGAAAGTGATGTCCAGGTCGTGGCGCGGGAAAGTGAAGTTGTCGTAATCGCCGCCGAAATATGCGATCTGTTCTTCGGGCGTAAAGACCAGGCGCACGTCGGTGTAGCGTTTGAAACGGTAGAGCCAGTATTCGCCGCCGTTGTATAGTGTCACGACCTCACACTTCAAGCCGGTCTTCGCCGACTCTTCTTTTTCGATCGCCGCCATCTCGGCCTTGCGCTGCGCGGCGGCGTCTTTGTCCGAGGCCTCAAATTTGACCGCGCCCTGCACGCGCTTCGTCACGTCCGCGTAAGAGGCCATCACGTTGGCTTCGAGGTCGGGGCATTTCAACTCTTCCTCGAGCGTCGGCGCGTAAAAGCCATCTTTGACGAGATCGCGCCCGCCGGTCGAAAGCTTCGCGACCTGCCCGGCGCCGACGTGCTGGTTGGTAAAGACCAGGCCGTCGGCCGAAACGAATGACCCGGTTCCGCCGCCCACGCCCTCGCTCAAACGCACGGTGGACAGCCGCACGTGATCAAGCCATTCGCGCGAAGGCTCGAACCCGTACTTCTCTTTCCACTGTTTGAGCGGCGGGTTGTCGAACGTCCACATCCCTTCGTCGGCGAACCGGGCGGGGGTGAAGATCAAACAAAATGCGATGATGATAATGATGGAAAACTTTTTCATCGGTTGGCTCCGAATCATGCGCCGAAACTGTTGATGGCCTGCTGCTCTTTGTCGAAAATCTCCAGAACCTGCGTCAGGTTGGTGACAATAAAAAGCCCGCGTAAATTCAGTGGCACTTCGGCCAGCTTCAACACCCCCTCGCAATCGGCGACCAATTTTTGCGATTTCACCAGTTCGCCCAGCGCCGTGCTGTCCATCCGCGAGCAACCGGCCAGATTGACCACGAAGAGACGGTCGCCCGCCTGCAGACGCTCGCGAGCGAGTTGCGACAGACGCTCGGGCTTCTGGTCAATGACGGCCTGGCCTTGAATTTTGATGATCGTGACTTTGCCGACCTTGTGTTCACTTATCTCCATCTCGTCCTCCGATATTGAGCGCACGTCGTATTATCTCTGACCGCTCCGTCTCGGCTGCCATTGCTCCCCCATTCTCATTTGGAGAACAAAACGTTTCTGTCGCAGCATCATTAGAATCTCTCTTGCACCCAAACCCTTTCTTACGGCTAAGAAGCAACACCAGCCGATTGCCTCTTTTGAAGAGTTCCGGTGAAAGTTGCGCATGGTCTTTATCTGCGGTAAGGCTGTTGGATACAACATAATGGCCGACATCGATCCGCTCGTTGTGAACCTTCCCTTTTAGGACTTCTATAACTTTGTATTCAACATGTTGGACTGAAGCTAAATATCCACTCCAGAAGCCAGGAGAGGGATGCGCTTTAATAACTTCAGCAACTACGACGATCTCAGCCCCCTTCACCAGAAACGAGAGGGACTTTTCATCTTGAAGGAGTATGTTGAACGCCAAACAGGCAACGCCGAGCACGATAGATAAACAATTCATTTTGCTATTTCCCAATGAGACCCTCTTTTTGCCAGTGATCCAGAAGAAACTCCCAAAATCTACGGCGCCGCCCAAGATGGAGAGAGAGATTGGGCCATTTTCGCCAGACCTCTTCAGGCGAGGTGAACTTCCAAACATCTGTGTCGCGAGCTTCGCGCAACAACTTGGCTAGCAGCCGTGTCTGTTCGGCGGGCGACGCCGTTGTTAAACGCCGCCGGAATTCAGCGACTGTCAATGGCTCATCCCAGAGGAAGTACGGGATCGCAGAAGGGTTGGTCAGGTCTGTTGAAAGAGAAACACTCATTAGGTTTTCACCTCCTCGATTTGATTGGCGCCCTAATTATAACTGAAACCGTCGTCTGTCTTCCTCCGCAGTTCGCCCAGAATCAGCGCGCTGCGCGCCGGCGCCGACGCCCGCCCCTCCCCGATTTTGGCCGCGCTCGGCTGTAACTCCGAATTGCCCGCGCGCATGGCGTCGCCGAAAATTCTCCACTCGCCTTCGGGAATCGCAAACTCCATGGCTTTTGGCTGCGGGTTGAGCAAGACCAGCGCCCGCGACCACTCATCGCGCCCGGCGCCGTCCTCGATCAGAAACCCTACGCAACCGTGAGGGACAGGCAGTCCGAGTTGATCGTCGAGAAACTTCAACGCGCCACGCGCATCGGCCGCAGTTTCGAGGCGGAAGATTGGGTGGGCGCGCCGCAATTCGATCAGGCCGCGATAATATTCGACCACGTCATGTCGTTCGGCCTTTTCGCGCCAGCGGATCATATTCACCGCATCCGGCTTGTCGTAGCTGTTGTGGTCGCCGCCTTTGGTGCGCAGAAATTCCTGGCCGGACTGGATGAAGGGGATGCCCTGCGAGGTGAAGACGACCGCCGCCGCGAGCTTGTCCATGGCCCGGCGGTCGGCGGCCGTGACCGAAGCGTCGGCGGCGGTGCTGATCAGCAGACGGTCCCACAGCGTGTGGTTGTCATGGCACTCGACGTAGTTGACGGCTTCGAGCGGCGAGTCGGTGAAATCGTCTACAGCGCCGCGGATGCCCTTCTTGACCTCTTCGACGCTGAAGCCGGACTGGATGAAGCCTGTGGCGCGGGCGTCGAAGACGTTGCCTTTCAGAGCGTCGCGGAAATGGTCGTTGAAGACCGCCCACCCGCCGCCGCGCTGCGCCCCTTTGCCGTTTATCTCAATCGGGGTCGGCCCGCCGGCCCACGGTTCGCCGTAGATCAGCAGTTTCGGATCAATGGCCCGCAACTCGCGGACGACCTCCCTGACCGTTTCGAGATCGATCAGGCCGAGGAGGTCGAAGCGGAACCCGTCAACTTTGTACTCGTTGACCCAATGCTTCACCGAATCGAGGATGTAGCGCCGCGCCATCGGGGCTTCGGTGCGGAACTCGTTGCCTGTGCCTGAACCGTTCCAGTATCCGCCGTCATGTTTCATTCGATAGTAATATCCCGGAACCAGCCCCTCGAAGCTGTAGATGCGATGTTTCGTGACCGCCTCGAAAGTGTGATTGAAAACCGCGTCGAGCGTTACGCGGATGCCGCGCCGGTGCAGCGCGTCGATCATCCGTTTCACTTCGGTCACGCGGCGCGCGTCGTAGCGCTCGGTCGCGTACCAGCCGTCGGGGGAATTGTGATGAACGGTGTCGTAGCCCCAGCCGTAGCGGTCATTCGGTTCGTCGTTGGCGAATTCGCTGATGGGCTGCAACTGGACGACGTTGACGCCCATCTCGACCAGGTGGTCCAGCCCCGTGGCGACATCTACGCGGCCGGTCAGATGAGTGTTCGCTTCGGTCAATCCGAGATATTTGCCCCGGCGTTGAATGCCCGAATCGGGATCGATGGTGAAATCGCGGATGTGCATTTCGTAGATGATCGCTTCCGAAATCGGGAACGCCGGACGGTCGGCGACGGGTGTCTCGTCGTGGACGACTATCGCGCGCCCGTTGTGGGCGGTGACCGCCTGCGCGTAAGGGTCGATCAGATCGCGCGCGAGGTCGAACCTGGGGTCACGCCCGGAGGCGCTGTAGGCGTAATAGATTCCACGCCAGTCTCCGAGCAGCATCGTGCTCCACGTCCCGTCGCGGTGGCGCGACATGCTCAACAGTCGCGGCCGCCCGCCCGAAGGCGAGTCGTAAAGTTTCAGCGTGACCTTTCCCGCCGTCGGCGCCCACACCCGAAATATCGTCTGTTCGGGCGCGTAGATCGCGCCCAGCGGCTCCGTCGAAAATATGTTGTCCGCCGGATGAGAAAGCTGATTCGATGTATGCATTGGTTAATCCCGCTCACTCACGCAAAAAAGCCTGAATCTGGCATACAGACTCAGGCCGCCAATCCACGTATCGATATATTTTGATTGCTGGGAAAAGCGCCGCGGCCATTTCCGACGCGGGCGTATATTAAATTGCGCGCCGCAAAGGATGCAAGCCTTCGATCCTTTAAGCGATCTCTTCCCTGATCAGTCGCAACTCCGCTTTGGAATCTTCATCACTGACGGCGGCGCTCGCCGGGTGGCCCGTATGTATGTTGAAGCGGTCGCCGCTGCTGAGCACGTGAAGCTTGACGCCGAAGACCGACAGTGCGCGGCCGAATGAAGATTGTGAGATGTTTGTGTAAGTGAGGTCGTGGCCGTCTACGATGTAGACCGCGCCCGAGCCGAGAATGTCGAGCGTTCCGTCGCTCTCCACCACGACCGCCGTGTCCTCATCGATGCCGACGCCCAGCAGGCGCGGGTTCTGCGCCACGGCGCCGAGCAGGCGTCTGATCCGCCCGCGTTCGGAGAAGTGCTGGTCGATGATCATGTTTTTCGCCAGCCCCAGCCCCGGCGTCATATGAAGCGCGTCTCCGACTGTGGTCATCCCAGCGCCGGGAATGACGACCAGCATCATCTCGCCCAGCGCCGTGGCGCCCGCCGAGGTTCCGCCGATGACCCCGCCCCGTCTGTAAATCTCCTCAATGCGTTCGGAGATCGCCGTGCCCCCCAGGCGTGTCGTGATCTTGAACTGATCGCCGCCGGTGAAGAAGACCGCCTTTGCGTCAGACAACATATCCAGCCGCGGGTCTTTCGACGTTTCGTCGCGATGGTTTATGCCCAAATGTTTGACGCTCTTCACGCCCAACGAGGTGAAGAGCTTGCGGTAGACTTCCCACAGCTCATCGCCGTAATCGGAGGCCAGCGTCGAAATCACCAGCTTGCCGGAACCGATCCGTTCGGCCAGGCGGCTCAGAATTTCCATCGTGTCCTCCCTGTCCTCGGCCCCGCCGATGACGAAGAGGGTTCCGGCGGGAGCGCCGGCCGCGCTTCCCCCATTGGCCTTTCCGTTCCTCCCGCGTCCGTTCTTCGGCCCGTTCTTTTTTGAGGCCTTCGGTTCTGGCTTGTGCGCGCGGTTGTGATGGCCATTCTTTCCGGCGGCGGACTTCCGCTCACCCGTGTGGTTCCCTGCCATAAAGCGAAATTCTCCTCTTGCTGCGCGTCAGAAATCTTTCGGTGACGACAAGCTCTCCGCCGCGAACCAACTGTCTCCCCCGGGCAAAAACATGCGTTATTTCGAGAGACTTGTGGCGCAGGACCAGCGCGTCGGCGTCGCAACCCCGCTCCAATCTCCCCTTCCGGCCCAGCTTCAGAACGCGCGCCGTGTTCGATGCGCCAAGCGACAAGACCATCTCGAGGGGAAAGCCGTGTTCGACCACGCAGGCGCGCATCTGGTCGTGGAGCGCGCGCGGACTTGAGATCGCCGCGTCTGACGAGACCGTCAGCCGGCTCAGGTCGCCGTTGTCTTCGATGAAACGCCGCAGTTGTTCGGGCAGGTTTTCCTCCGTCACGTCGACGTCGACGAAGGCGCCGAGCCGCGTGAAGGCGGCGGCTTCGCGCATCAATTCGCGGCTTCGGTCGACGTGAGTCGGGTATAGCCATTCAGGCTCCACGGCGTAGTTTTCGATCAGCGCGCGCAGCGGACTCAACCGCCGCGGATGGTCGCCGACGTGGAAATGCGTCACGCCCGATTTGCGGCTGAGCGTCCCGCCGACGTATACCTCGCTCACCAACCTGGCCAGTTCGTCAAGAGTCGGCTCGGCCGCCCTGTTGTCCGAGATCGCAATCTCGCCCGCGCCTATCACTTCGTCAATAAAGATCAGGTCGTCGCGCAGCGAGCCTGTTATCGTGGTCGGGGGGACGTTGTAACCGCCCGACCAGATGAAGGCCGTCAGCCCTTCCTCGCCGAGCGCCTTCGCCCTGGCCAGGAGTCCTGGCATCGTCTTCGTCGTCGTGTCTACGCCGAGGCAGCCGACGACGGTCGTGACGCCGGCAGTGGCGATCTCGCGCAGAAAGATCTCAGGCGTCTGCGAACTGAAGCCCTCTTCCCCACTCCCGCCAAGCAGATGTTCGTGCGGGTCTACGAGCCCCGGAGTGACAAGACAACCGCCGGCGTCGATGACTTCGAGATCGAGGCCGGCGGCCTCCAGGGCGCGCCTGTCAACGCCGCCGATCTTCTCGATCCGGTCGCCTGCGAACAGGACTGATTGGACCCCTCGCGGTTCGGGCGCGTAGACGAAACCGTTTTCGATCAGTGTGAGCATTTGTTTCTGTGAAAAGGACGGAGCGACGGGGCGAAGATGAAATGTCGCCTTGTCGCCCCATCGCCCTGTCGCCCCGTCCTCTTTCATCCGGTCGCCGACTGCAAAAAACTCTCCGCCGAATAGAACAGGCGCGGGACTGATTTCGCGGGCTTTGCGTCGAACTGTTTGAGCAACGAGAGCGCGGGGTCGAGTTTTTCATAAAAGACCACTACCACGTCGCCCGTCTCGAGCTCTTCAATCGCGGCCCGCATTGCGGCGCTCTCGTCGAGTATGACGCGGCAGTCACGCCCCGGCGCTTCGCTCACCACGGCGCGGCGCAGCATGTCGGCTATTTCGCCACGGCGTCGTCCGCGCGTGTCTTTGTCTTCTTTGATAATGATTCGCTTGAAGCCCCGCGCGGCGGCGCGCCCGGCCTGCTCCACGACCATGTCGTCCCTGTCGCCCGGCACGCCGATGACGCCGGTGACGCTACGCCCTCTCCATTGCGCCGCCATCTGGCAAACGGCGGTGAACGCGTCGGGGTTATGACCGTAATCGAGCAGCGCGTAACCTCCGCGAATTTCAAACAGCCCCGCGCGGCCCACGTTATGCAGGTCGCCGCGAAACTCTTTGAGGGCCGCGGCCACCTCTTCGCGGCTGAGTCCCTGCGCGCGGCAGACCGCCGCCGCCGCCAGCGCGTTGGCAATGTTGAACGAAGCCGTCCCGCCGAAGGTCACCGGGACGTCGCAGGCGCGAACCACGCGCGTCTCGTCGCCGCCCACGGACTCGACGATCCACCCGCCCTTGTATAGATAAGCCGATCCGCCCGCGTGCAGCAGCCGCCTGATCAGCACGTGCGGCGGACGCATCGAGAAATAGACGACATTCTTCTTCGGCCTGGCGACCAATTCGTCGTCGGCCAGTTGAGCCAGGCGTTCATCGTCCGCGTTGAGTATAAGCGTCCCACCCTTGCGAACACGCTCCGCAACCAGCGACTTGATGTGGAGCAGGTCGTCGAGGGTCTCTATCCCATCCTGCCCCACATGATCGAGCCTGACATTGCTGATGACTGAAATGTCGGACCAGTCGTAGCCGAGCCCGCCGCGGACGATGCCGCCACGCGCGGTTTCGAGTACGGCGATCTCCGCGGACGGATCGGAGAGCACGGTCTGGGCGGAGACAGGGCCTGTGGTGTCGCCTTCGACGACCAACTCGCCGCCGATGTAAATCCCGTCGGTCGTCGCCATGCCCACTACCATTCCTTTTTGGGAAAGCGCGTGGGCGACCATTCGGGTGATAGTCGTCTTACCGTTGGTGCCGGTTATTGAAATGATCGGAATTCTGCCCGTCGCCCCGCCGGGGTAAAGCATGTCGATGATCGCCGCGCCCACGTCGCGGCTGCGGCCTTCGCTCGGCGCGACGTGCATGCGCAGACCCGGCGCGGCGTTGACTTCGATGACGCCGTTGTCAGGCCCGGGGGGCTCGGTTATATCGTCGAGGATCAGGTCGATCCCGCATATGTCAAGCCCGATGATTCGCGCAGCGCGTTCGCAAATCGCGGCGACCTGCGGGTGGATCAGGTCGGTCACGTCTCTGGCCGTCCCGCCCGTCGAGAGGTTGGCGCATTCGCGCAGGTAAACAACCTCGCCCGGCTTCGGCGTGTCGCGCAGAGTCAGACTGCGCCGCTTCATGAATTCCATCATCGCCGCGTCAACGGCGATCTTGGTGAGCGGGCGTTCGTGATCTTCGCCGCGCGCGGGATGGCGATTCACAGCCTCCACCAACTCGGCGATCGTGCGCTCGCCGTCGCCGACTACGTGGGCCGGGACGCGTTCGCTCGCCGCCGCCACCTTTCCGCTGACCACCAGCACGCGATAATCGCGCCCCTCGAACTGCCGCTCGACCACGACCCCCGTCGCATACTGTTTCGCGATGCTGTACGCCTGCTCGACCTGCGCCGCCGTCATCAGGTTGAGCGAGACGCCTTTACCCTGGCTCGTGTTGTAAGGCTTGACCACCACCGGAGCGCCGACGACCTCCAGAGCCTCGACCGCTTCGACCTCCGACCGCGCGAGTATTCCGCGAGGGACTTCGATCCCGGCGTCCCTCAACAAGGTCTTGGTCAGTTCTTTATCGGACGCGACGTCCACGGCGACGGCGCTGGTTCGTTCCGTCATCGCGGCTTGAATGAGGCGGCGATGTTTCCCGTGGCCCAATTGTATGAGGCTGTTTTCGCCGACGCGCTTCCAGGGTATGCCGCGGCCCGCGGCGGCTTCCGTGATCGCCCTTGTGGTCGGGCCGAGTTCGGAGCGCGCGATAAACTCCCTGACTTCTTTAAGCCTCTTTTCCAGCGGGAACGCTCCGCCTTTTGTCTGTAGCGTCAGCGACTCGACGATTTCAGCCGCCATGCGCAGCAGGCGCTTCGTTCCCTCTTCCGCCTTGTACTCGATTATGACGTTGTATGCTCCCGGCTCGCCCGCGCTACGGGTCTTCCCATGATAGACGGGGACGCCGGCCAGCTCGGTTAATTCGAGCGCGACGTGTTCGACGACGTGGCCGAAATAGGTTCCCTCGCGCAGTCGCTCCGCGAAACCTCCCTCGCGCTCCCTACAGCAGTGATGTTTCGCAAGCCCTGGTAACAGCCCCAATAAAAGTTCATTGAATCCCGGAAATTCACGACTCTCTTTCCCCGTGAGGCCATCCAGGTAAAGCCTCATTGAAAGAACGGGACGATGAGTGTAAACATTCGGTCCCCTCAGCGCGCGGATTCCACCGACTCTCATTGATGAATTCTCCGACCGCGCGTTGACGCCATGCCCTTCACCCCGGGCCGACGACGCGCTTCTCAAAACGGCTCAAATGATCGAGCAATCACGGCGCCAACTGGTTATCGAAAGGGAAACGGGCCTGATTCTGTTCATGGCGTGAATGGGAAGCGGACAGATTTTAGTCTGTTTTTAGTCTGCCCCGGCCAGATCGTTTCGGAACAACGCGTATCGTGGCGGCGCATTACCGCTCGCTAACGCACGCGGCGCCACGCCGATTCAGCGCGAGAGCGACGGCGCGTTTCTAGCCCGGCGTTAGATGTTAGATGGCAGTAACTCGCGCCGTCGCCCGGCGTCCAATGCCGAGCCTATAGGCGTTAGATGTTAGTAACACGGATGCTACTCGACATCCGGCGCCTATGTCATGACATCTAGTAAATCTGACACAGAGTAACATACGCCGGAGGCTGTTATGAGAAGAAAACGAGACATCGACATTGACGAAACGGCGCGCCGTTACGAGCCGGATGCGCCAGGGTCGGAGGCCATAATCAAAGACGACCTGGCCGAAATTGGCCGCAAGCTCGTCGAGCGCGAGTTCGAGAAGTATCATTCGGTCGGCCAGGAACTGACCGCGGGCGACGTGGACGCGAAGTGGCAAGAGGCTGAGGATTCCGGAGCTGAGACTCCGGGCGGTCATGTCACAACACCCGATCAAGATAACGTAGATGAGATCGGGAGGGCGGTTGGAATGGAGTTTCAAGACAATCAGGAACTTTGCGCCCCGGAGGAGGTATTATCGAGACGCGATCGGCGCCGATGGGAAATGGATAAGCGGTCGGCTGACGGCGAGTCTCTTTAACCATACGGGCGCCGGAGTTCGGCGACTGCCGGGCCAACTGCGGCTGTGGCCGTATGGATTTACGCTCCTTGACTATCCTTGGTGTCATATTGCCAGAAACGGACCTACCGGCGATGCGCATGTCCGATGTTGTGAAAACTGAGGGTCACAAATCTTCAAGTTAAGCCTGCGGCGTATTACAGGCTTGGCGCAGTACCGGGAGTTGTAGCGACCAGTCGCCACAGTTCTCATGGCCGTCAACGCTGACGAATTGTTTTGAAAATGATCAAGGGGCGCAGAGAAAACCTCTTAACAGTCAGTTCGCGCGGCTTATGGCGCTGCGATAGCGGCAGGGGCGCGTAGTTCGCGCCCGGCGTATTCCACCACAATCGCCCCGATTACGACCGGGAAGGGAATATCCATCACTACAGACCATCATCCACGGACCGTGGCGCCTCCAGTCGGTCCCCTATGAGTCGTAATGGGCCTGACGTGCGGGGCGCGCGCCAGTCCGGCGATTATGAATATCGCGCCCAGCAGCATGTGGACGATGTTATCCGCCGCCAGGCTGCGCAGTCCACCCGGCCCATGATGAGCTTGAAGCAGCCCCGTCACAGGGCCTGGGGCGATGAAGCCGAGCGCGCCGAGCAGCAGATAAATGGCGCCGAATATCAGAGAGAAAGTGCGGGCGGCGCTGGGCGAAGCGGCGAAGCCGAAATATAGAGCCAGCGCGGCCGATATTAAATGAATGATGTTATGAATGCCCGAGAGGTGCATTCCCAGTAAATTCGGGGAGACGAATCCCAGTAATCCGAGTATAAGGAAGACCACTCCGAGAACCTTACAGATCGCCTTGGCCATAACAAATCTCCTTTGCTTTCTGGTTTCTGTGGCCGGCGAGCGACCGCGCTTGCTTAGTCGTTCCCGGTCAAATAAAACGGCTGCCTGCTCATTGTCCGCCCTCCCCATGACGGCCACTGCTCAGGCAGCCTTCTCCACTCACGACGGAAAGGAACTTACTCCCCCACAGTTCCTTCGAATGCATCGCTGCATTCGCTCCGTACCTGAGCCTGACCAGAATCGCAAGTGATCGGTCGCCCGTAATTAAGGCAATCACAATGCCACCGCATCGAAAAATGTGCCAGTCGCGACAAGTTGGCGCCGCGCTCATATAGATGAAGCGCTAAACAAGAACTAACTGTGATTTCGAGCCCGACCGACGATCAGAATTGAGGCGGTCGCCTATCAGGCCACAATGTGTCGTGGCCACAGCGCCGAACAAAGGGTTCAGATCGGGGCGAAAATGAACAATCCTGAATGAAAGGAATGCAACGACCTGTATCGGTCGGCGGCAAGGTGTATCGGCCCAAATACGCTCGAAGTCGCCGCTCATAACCGGAGCGCCGGATTTGAAAAATAGCGCCTCGACCGGATCGCATGGCTTCACTCTTGCTTGGTTTTCACAAAAATACGTCAACTATGAAGCCGATCACGCTTGGCGAAAATAGCGAATCGGGAATTGGCCGCAGTGGCGGCGTGGGCGAATGAACTCGATCAGGTCAAAGCGTTGGTGAATCGTGCAGTCGGACTGTATCAAAGATACGGAAGCGTCATGAATGGGACTTATAAAATTTATAAGTCCCATAAGTCACATTCATGAGGCTCCAAGGGATTTTCCGCAGGAGGAACGATGTTCTACCGAAAAGAAAAAACGTGGATGGAAAGGGCTGGGATTTTCAATCGAAGGCCAGGAAGGTTTGTGAAAAAAGAGGTAAGAAATTGGATGGCGATCAACCTGTTGTTGTGGGGGCTCGGCCGCATCGGCGAGATCCCCGCCCTGCGCAAAAGGGCGATGAAAATGGGATTGAGCCGGTTAGGGGCGGCGATAGATTCGGGCGTCTGTTCGAGGCTGTTCGGACGGAGGAGGGCGGAAGCCGGGGGCGCTCCGGCAATGACTACCTGCGCGAGCCTGGGGGTCGGCGCCGGATTGATGTACCTTTTCGACCCCGACCGTGGCGCGTGCCGCCGGGCGAGGCTTAAGGACAAAGCAATCCACGCGATCAATAAAACCGGAGCGGCGGCAGGCTCGGTTTCGCGCGACCTGACCAACCGCGTTCATGGGCTGGCCGCCCAAGCCGGCTCGATCTTTAAGAGCGGCGACGCCGACGATGACACGCTCGCCGCCCGCGTGCGCTCAAGGATGGGCCGCGCGGTTTCGCACCCGGGCGCCATCGAAGTCCGCGCGCGCGACGGCGTGGTGACGTTCAGCGGCGACGCGTTGATGCGCGAGATCGACGCCCTGCTCTCTAGCGCGAGATCGACGCCGGGCGTGCGCGGAGTGAACAATCAATTGCGGATTCACGACAGGCCGGGAGACATACCTAATTTACAAGGCGCGCGCGCGCGCGGCGGCCCGCGCTTTGAGTTGATGCAAAGCAACTGGGCGCCAGCGACCAGGCTATTGGCCGCCCTGACCGGCGGCGCGTTGATGGGCCTGTGTTTGCGCCGCAGAGACGCGCTCGGTCTCGTCGCCGGAACGCTCGGATTCGGATTGCTGGCGCGAGGCGCCACAAACCTCGAAACGCGGCGCATCCTCGGAATAGGCGGCGGGCGGCGCGCAATAGATTTTCAAAAGACGATCAATATCAACGCGCCCGTCGAACGCGTCTTCGAATTCTGGCAGAACCCCCACAACTTCCCTCATTTCATGACCAACGTGCGCGAGGTGCGCGACCTGGGGGGCGGGCGTTCGCAATGGACGGTGGCCGGTCCGGCCGGCTTCTCGGTGAAATGGAACGCGGTGGTGACCGAGTTCATTCCCAACAAGATAATCGCGTGGAAGAGCGAGCCGGGGTCGGCGATCGCTAACGCCGGCATCGTCCGCTTCGACCGGAATGACGGCGACGGGACCCGCGTCACCGTCAGGATGTCTTATAACCCGCTGGCGGGGGCCATCGGCCACGCGTTCGCTAAGGTCTTCGGCGCTGACCCGAAGCGCGAGATGGATCAAGACCTGCTGCGAATGAAGACGATGATTGAAACGGGCCATCCGCCGCATGACGCCGCGCAACCGATGCGACATATGGCGCCCGGCGCCGAACCACCGCCGTTCATTCACTAGGCAGGCTGATGGGAGATATTTTTGTGGCGTAATCAGTTCGCAAATGCGTATACGGGTCAGTGATTGGTTTGCGGTAAAGAATGCGGCAATAGAACGCTGATAACGCGGACGGGCGCGGATAATCGCGGATAAAACAAAAAAAGATCAGCGTCTATCCGCTCTATCAGCGTTATCCGCGTTCTATTAACCCGTACACTGATCTGAAAACCTCTCTATTTTTGGCAATCACAAAAAGGGCCAATACGTTTATGAATCAAAAAAGCGCGAGTGCAAGCCAGAACTTCCCGATAGACAATTTGGTTTACGACCTGATGATGATCATCACCAAAAAGTCCAAAAGCCTGAAAGCCATGGATCAGTACCTGCAGGACGCTCAGAACAACGAGAGGGTCAAAGCCTCGTTCGAGAAGATCCGACAACAGGATGAGGAGTGCGTCAGGGAATTGACCCGACACCTGAGCTTTCTGATCGCTCAGCGGCAGGCGACAGGCCCAGGCGCTTGAAAATGTCGAATAGCGCCAGCGTGACGGCGATCATGACGGGGCCGAGCACCAATCCGAGCGGCCCCCAGATCTGTATTCCGCCGAGCACTGAGAAAAAGATGAGCAGTTCATGCAATCCGGCTCTTTCGCCTACCAGTTTCGGGCGTAGGAAATTGTCAACGGTGCCGATCACGAGCGCGCCCCAAAGGGCAAGGGCCAGCGCCTTGCCCCAGTGTCCGCTCATCGCCAGGTAGATCGCCGTGGGGACCCATATCACGGACGACCCCACCATTGGGACCATCGACAGAAAAAACATCGCCACGCCCCAAACCACCGCCGAAGGCAGCCCGAGGGCGGCGAATGCCAGTCCGCCGAGCGTCCCCTGAATCATCGCGATCACGATCACACCGTAAACGCTGGCGTGGATGACTTCGCGTGTGCGGTCGAAAATCTGCCGGGTCTCGGCGGCGTTCAGAGGAACCACCTCGAGCATCCCGTTGAAAATCCGGTTGCCGTCACGGAACAGGTAATACATCGTGAAGACCGTGAAGAACACCTGGAATATCGCGCCTACGACTCCGCCGAGGAGTCCGAGCGTCCGTCCTGCAATCGCCCCGCTGATGTTCTCCAGCCGCTCCAGCAGATACGCCTGCAGGTCGAGATGGCTCGCGTCGATGCGCAGGCCCAGCCAGCCCATGACCCGCCCGATCACTGGAGAGCTTGGATCGAGCAGCGAGCGAAAAAATTCCTGCGCGTTCTTCGCCACCTCCCCGACCTCCTTCGCCACCACCAGCGTCAGCAGCGTCAGCGGGACCACGATCACGGCAATCACGATCATTGTCGAAAGCAACGCGCTCAAACTCGGGCGATTCGTCAGAGCTACAAGGCGTTGATGGACAGGATAGAAGAGAACCGCCAATACCGAGGCCCACGCCAGCACGTTGACAAACGGTAACAGCATCAGCCAGCAGACATAAAGCGCCGCCACGGCAAGCGCCAGAAGCGCCAACCAGCGAATATATATTTTACGCTTACGCTCTTTCACTATTCCCGTTATCCAGACAGGTGTGAGGCCGACCTCAGGTCATCCGGCTCATGTCCGGGATCGTCCGAGTCATTACGCCCGGGGG
>DATEMG010000472.1:0-14206 GCA_035275805.1 Blastocatellia bacterium | reverse complement strand
ATAAGTCCCATAAGTCCTATTCATGTTTAGGAGTTAAGTAGTGGAAGGAATAGACGCCTGGCTGTTATTGACGAGCGATGAACAAGCTGTAATATCAAGCAAACTGGGGATAGAAGACGAAAACGGCGAGGAAACGCATCGCGAAGTGTTCAACAGGATAATAGGAGATAGATCTGTTGAAGAGTTCAAAAACATGTCGACGCTGGTCAAGAACTTCATTGACTCGATGGGCGGGCGCGCCTCCAGCGCGATTTGGCGAGAAATAAAGTCCTTTGAAGGAGTCTGGTTAGGCAAGGATTCCGATCAGGCCCGGAACGATCCGAGGTTCCACGAGGGCGGGGGCGTGATGTTCATCGTAAAGGACAATGCGGTGTTTCTCGACGCGCTCAGGGAGAACGGATATACGATAAACGCCTGGTATGACAGGATGTGCAATAAAAGAGCCCACCCAAACGACTCAGCCCGTGAGATAACCAATACGTCCTGGGAGACTGGCGCTCATTTGGCGAATGATGACTCGCGCAACCTAAACTTGTTCTTCTTGCATTGGGATAAGAGGTCTACCGAATTCAAGCATAAGGATAAGCGTTATTTGACCAGATTGGGTGAACGGTTCGACGCCGGAAGATCACACGACGACCCTTTTACAGCGGTTCAGGTTCGAGAAGGGCTTATACAGCGGGGAATTGCGACGTGACCGAATCGTAGGGGCGGGGAAAACCCGCCCCTACGTCATTGTCTCGTTTTCACGCGAGCGACGGGTCAATCGCTTCGGTACGCAGGCCCAGATCGGTCATTGCCTGCGCGGCCTTTTTCGCATTGAATTTGCCCTCCCGCGCCAGTCGGGAGAGCGTCGCCGCCACGATTGATTCGGCGTTGATCTCGAAATGGGCGCGCAGATATTCGCGGCTGTCGCTGCGCCCGAATCCGTCCGTGCCCAGCGAGATCAGCCTGCCGCCCAACCACGGGGCGACCTGATCGGGCACGATCTTCATGAAATCGGTCGAGGCGATGATCGGGCCTTCGGTCTCTCCCATCACTTGAACGAGGTATGGCTGCCGCTCGGGTTCGGCCGGATGGAGCCGGTTCCAACGTTCGGCCCTCAGCGCGTCGCGGCGCAGTTCGTTGTAGCTGGTCACGCTCCAGACGTCGGTTTGAACGCCGTACTGTTCGGCCAGAATCCGCTGGGCGCGCAGCGCCTCGTTGACCATCGGGCCGCTGCCCCAGATGTGGGCTTTCGGTTTGCCGTCTCCGGCCCGCAGCTTATAGACGCCTTTGATAATGCCTTCCTCCGCGCCTTCGGGCATCGGAGGCTGCGCGTAATTTTCGTTGTAGAGCGCCAGGTAATAAAAGACGTCCTCGTCTTCCTGATACATCCGCCGCATACCGTCCTGAATGATCACGGCGATCTCATAGGCGAACGCCGGGTCGTAGCTCAGGCAGGTCGGCGCCGTGCTCGACAGCACGAGACTGTGGCCGTCCTGGTGCTGCAAGCCTTCGCCGTTGAGCGTCGTGCGCCCGGCGGTCGCGCCGCACAGGAACCCGCGCCCGCGCGCGTCGGCGAACGCCCAGACGAAATCGCCTATGCGCTGGAACCCGAACATCGAATAGAAAATGTAGAACGGGATCATCTCGACCCCGTAATTCGAGTAGGCCGTGCCGGCGGCCGTGAACGAACACATCGAGCCGGCCTCGGTGATGCCTTCTTCGAGAATCTGGCCGTCCTTCGACTCCTTGTAATAGAGGAACATGTCGGAATCGTGCGGCTGGTAGAGCTGTCCCTGGCTGGCGTAGATGCCCACCTGGCGGAAGAGCGATTCCATGCCGAAGGTGCGCGCCTCGTCGGGGATTATCGGCACGACGCGTTTGCCGACGGTCTTGTCTTTCAGCAGGTTCGTCAGTACACGGACGAAAGCCATGGTCGTCGAGACTTCGCGCCCGTCGGAGCCGGCAAGTTGCTCCTTAAAGAACTCGAGCTGCGGCGTCTCGACCAGGTCGGATTTCGTTTCGCGCATTGGGTAATAACCTCCGAGCGCCCTGCGGCGTTCGTGCAGGTAGATCACCTCAGGGCTGTTTTCCGGCGGCAGGTAGAACTTCGCGGCCTTGGCGTCCTCTTCGGAGATCGGCAGGTTAAAGCGCTGTGTGAAGTTGACCAGGTCGTTCTCGTCGAGCTTCTTCGATTGGTGAGCCAGGTTGCGCCCTTCGCCACCCGAAGGGCCGAGGCCGTAGCCTTTGATCGTCTTGGCCAAAATGACCGTCGGCTGGCCCTGGTGTTCGAACGCGCGCTTGTAGGCGTTGTAGACCTTGATCGAATCGTGGCCGCCCCGTCGGAGGTTCCAAATTTCCTCGTCGCTCATGTCGGCGACCATCTCGGCCAGTTCGGGGTATTTGCCGAAGAATTGTTCGCGCAGGAATTTCGCCTCTTTGGCGCGGAACGATTGATATTCGCCGTCCACGCATTCTTCCATTCGCTTGAGCAGCACGCCGTCGCGGTCTTTGGCGAAGAGCGGGTCCCAGCCACGGCCCCACAGGACTTTGAGCACGTTCCAGCCCGCGCCGCGGAACGCGGCTTCGAGTTCCTGGATGATCTTGCCGTTGCCGCGCACGGGGCCGTCCAACCGCTGCAGGTTGCAGTTGATGACGAAGATCAGGTTGTCGAGCCTCTCGCGCGAGGCCAGCGTGATCGAACCCATCGATTCAGGCTCGTCCATCTCGCCGTCGCCCAGGAAGGCCCAGACCTTGCGATCCGTGGGCGCAATCAGTCCGCGATTCTCCATGTATCGCATGAACCGCGCCTGGTAGATTGCGTTGAGCGAGGCGAGTCCCATCGACACCGTCGGGAAGCGCCAGAAATCGGGCATCAGCCAGGGGTGCGGATACGAAGACAGTCCGGGCTCCTCGCGCAATTCGTGGCGGAAATTTTCGACTTGCTTAAGCGACAAACGCCCTTCCAGGAAGGCGCGCGAATAGATGCCCGGCGAGCCGTGGCCCTGGAAATAAACGAAATCGCCCGGCTGATTGACGCTGACCTGATCCTTAATTGTCGCGCGGAAGAAGTGGTTGAAGCCGACCTCCATCAGCGTGGCCATCGAGGCATAGGTCGCGATGTGGCCGCCGATGCCGGGGTCTTTCTTGTTCTGCTGGACGACCATCGCCATCGCGTTCCAGCGGATGATGCTCTTGATGCGGCGCTCGATTTCGAGATCGCCAGGGAAAGGCAGCTCGTCTTCGACGCGGATCGTGTTCCAATAAGGCGTATTGAATGACGGCGGAGGAAGCTCCAGGCCGGCCGATCGCGCCCGCTCGGTCAAGGCGGTGAGCAGGTAAGACGCGCGCTGTGGACTTTCTTCGTCGAGAATCTGATCCCAGGCTTCAAGCCATTCGGCGGTCTCCTGCGGATCGCTGTCCGAAGAGTGTAACGGGGCCTGTTGTTTGGAGATGATCTGTTGTTCGAGTTGAGCTTTTGCTTGCATTATTTTTCTTAATCCCTCGTTGCGTGTTTTGTCATTGCGTCCTCATTGCGCCTGGGCACACTACATCCGCCGATGCGCCCTCGCAATCATCCAATTCTCACGTTAGTTGTTCTTGAAGCCGGTTTCATTCCGATATGAGAGCGGTCGGCTCTGATTTAAGAGCGTCAGACAAATAATATATCCCAAACGGCGCGGATAGTCGAAGCGCGATGGATTAACCATGCATCCTGGGCATCCTGGCGCCGCGACGGCTCAAGATTAGGTCATAACAAAGAAGGCTATGATTTCCACCACGACACGCAGCAGGAATATCGCGCCCCAGATAATAGACGCTCTCATGATTCGCCGGCGCGACTCTTTCAGATCCTCATGGTTTTTGTCTATTCCCTGCAACCCCCATTGATATTTTGAGAGCCAGAGCAGAATCATAATTGGCAGGGCTACGAGCATTACGAGGACCGCGAGACCAGTAAAGCCGAGAAAGGGGATAAAACTTACCACGAAAAAAACGATCAATGCGCGCGCGATATTCATGATGTTGTTCGCATAATTAAATGCGCTGGCGATGGTCGCTTGCGCGTTGGCCGCCCACACCGCCCATTGGGGGTCAACCGGCGCGTTGCAATATGCGCATTGAGCCATCGAGGTGTTGATCATCTCAGCGCATTTAGGGCAGGCGAAGACCTGCGGCGCTGCTTGACCGAGAATTGAACTCATATCTATGCTCCTTGAAATGTAGGGCTCGTTGAAATGGGATTATGGACAGCGCTCTAAACAACGCCACGCCGATATGCTTGGGGCTGATTACAACTCGAACTTCTGCAAATACTCCGGTATCTCCACAGTATCTGGCCGCCAGCCGAATTTTTCGACTATCTTGTCTTTCAACGCCTCCTGCGCGCCGGGTTCGCCATGAACCAGGAAGACTTTTTCAGGCGCGCGTTTGAATCCGCCCAGCCAGCGCAGGATTTCGCGCGAATCGGCATGCGCCGACAGGTTGTCTAGTCTTTCGATATGCGCGCGAACAGGAACAAATTCGCCGAAGATTCTGACCTCCTCTTCGCCGTCGACCAGACGACGACCGCGAGTTCCCGCGGCCTGAAAGCCGACGAAAATCACCGTGTTGCGTTCATCGGGCAACCGTTTGCGCAGGTGATGAAGGATGCGTCCCCCCGTGGCCATCCCGCTGGCCGAAATTACGATGGTCGATTCCTCTTCGGCGGAGACATTCTTCGATTCCCTAATCGTGCGCGTCAGGTTGAACCTTTTGGTCGCCAGCGGGTTCCTGCGCTCATCCAGCAAATCTTTCATCTCCAGGTCGTGGTCTTCCGTATGGCGCAGGTACAGTTTCGTCGCGCTGGCTGCCATAGGGCTGTCGACAAATACGGGCAGGATAGGGATGCGATTCTCTTCTTCGAGTTCGCGGATAAGATAGAGCAGTTGCTGTGTGCGCCCGACTGCGAAGGCCGGGATCAAAACGTGTCCGCCGCGCCGAGCGGTTTCGCTGATGATTTCGGCCAGCTTCGCTTTGACGTCGAAATCGGGATGGTTGCGGTCGCCGTAGGTCGATTCGACTACGATGTAATCGGCCTCGTCGACATTGGACGGATCGGGAATGATCGGTTCGTTGTAACGCCCGAGGTCGCCGGTCATGATCATTCGTTTGCGCTGCCCGTCCAGCGACTCAAAATCGAAAAGGACGAAACTCGACCCGATGATGTGGCCGGCGGTCACGAACTCGAACGAGAGTTTCTTCGTCAGTCGGACCATTTTGTGGTAATTGACCGACTCCAGGCGCCGGAGGGCTTCAGTAGCGTCTTTTTCGGTGTAGAACGGCAGCGCCGGTTTATGCTTCGACGCCCCGGCCTTGTTGGCGTAAGCGGCGTCCTCTTCCTGCAGCCGCGCCGAATCGGGGAGCAGGATGCGCGCCAATTCGACCGTCGCCGGAGTAGCGTAGATCGGCCCGGCAAAGCCGTCGCGCGCGAGTCTCGGCAGATAGCCTGTGTGATCAATGTGCGCGTGAGTAAGGATCACCGAGTTGATCGACGCCGGGTCGAGGGGGAAGGGTTCCCAGTTCCGCAGCCGCAGTTTCTTCAAGCCTTGGAACAGCCCGCAATCAACCATCGTGCGGTATCCGTCAGCTTCGACAAGGTGTTTCGACCCGGTGACGGTGCGAGTCGCGCCTAGAAATTGAATTGTCGCCATTGAATTTCCTCGGAAAAACATCCACTAAGCGACACGAAGAGGCACGAAGGATTTTTCTTTTCCTCCGTGTTTCTTTGTGTTCTTCGTGGATATTTTTATCTAGAGCTTTTCTGGCCTCGTGCCGCCGATCAGCAAATATCCGAGCCGTACATTATTCCCCGAACTCTTCGGATTTTTTTCGCTGAGCACTCGGATCGTCAGTTTGTGTTCGCCGGAGCTCAGGCCGCCTGCGATGATACGCGCGCCGAGTTGGGGGGCGCGGCTGTATGTATCGATGCGGCTGAGCGGCGGAGGGGCGGGTTTCCCGTCGATCAGGCATTCGATGATTCCGCCGTCGGGGCCTGTGCGGTACGAGACGCCTATGACCGCGCCGTCGAAGTAGTATTCGACCTGCGCTCCTGGGCGCTCGCTCACGAGCAGTTCGGACGGCAGCGCGCGGTCGTTGTTGGCTTCGATCCGCCAGTTCGCGCCACGTTCCTTTGCGGATCCTCTCTGAGGTTTGATTTCGACAACGGCTTTGAATTCGCCGTAATTCATCTCGTCGCTGACGAGTG
This sequence comes from Blastocatellia bacterium, assembly GCA_035275805.1. Lineage (GTDB taxonomy): Bacteria > Acidobacteriota > Blastocatellia > RBC074 > RBC074 > JAJVID01. The sequence continues at coordinate 7,974 of DATEMG010000472.1, read as the reverse complement.
GCGGCGGGAGGTTGCGCGGGATCGGCGACGCTTTGAGCTTCTCCTGTTCGACCAGGTAGGAGATGGTGAGGTCGGCGTAGAGTTTGTGACCGGCGTCGGACGGGGTCATGCTGTCTTTAAACGATGCGGCGGGGCGTGAGGCGCCGGGCCAGAATTCGCCGAGTTTTATTTTGCCCCCGTCGACCATGGCCCACACCTGGTCTTGCAAATTGATCGCCGGAACCTGGTAGTGCGCGGCGATGGCGTCGTGCCATTCGGCGTGGATGCCGCGTTTGGCGCTCGTCGCATAGAGCATTACGATCTCCGGAGGTTGGCCGACCACCAGCAACTGTCGAAGCAATCCTTCGATGGCTTTTTTGGCTGTGGTCTCGTTCTCATTCGTGTCGTTGACGGCGAATTCGACGAAGATCAGGTCCGGTTTATACGCGATCACGTCGCGGCGCGCCCGCAGCGCGCCGTAGAGCGACCCGCCGCTCACGCCGGAGTTATTGATCGCGGCGTTAAGTTCGGTGATCTCAGAGTTGGGATAATGTTTGCGCAGCCACTCAGTGACGAGCGCGCGGAAAGAAGTCTTTTCAGGGGCGCTTGCGCCCGCGCCTGCGGTTATCGGCCCGCCCATATAAGCGATGGTCACGGGAGCGCCCGCGCGCAACTTGTCGAAAAAAGCCCCGATGGTGCGCCGAGTCATCTGCTCGGCGCCAGGGAGCGCAGGCGTCTCCCCCTGCGCGGTATTGGAGGAAACGTCCGGGGGCGAAGGCGTCCCCTTCTGCTCCGCCGCATTCAAATCGGCTCGCGCGCGTTCCTGCCGCGTCTTGAAAAGAACCTGCCCGAATGAAGACGTCAAAACCAGAAGAAGGAATAGCGTCACGTCGAAAGCGCGTCTGGCGCATGCCCGGTTAATCATAAGACAGTTGCCCTATCCCGAATTAAGTCCGCGTTGTTGAAATCGAAGTTGCGACGGTTGAAATCATATCGCAAAGATGACGCCACATAAAATCAATGCGGAATGCGAAGCTTAGCCACAGAGCCACGGAGACACAGAGATGAGGAGAAAAAGCGGCGCCGTGGTCACTGCGGTTTCTCCATATCTCTGTCTTTCCATCTCTGTGTCTCCGTGGCTCTGTGGCTAAACTCCGCTACCGCGCGTTCGCAATCTCGGCGAGTTTCAGGAGACCTGCGCGCGTTCCGATGGCTATGAGGAGGTCTCCGGCGCGCAGCGTCTGTTCGCCCTTTGGGTTGAAGATCATTTCTCCATCGGGGGGAGTGATGGCGACGATCATCGCATTGTGTTCCGAGCGGATGCGGGAGTCTTTGATCTGTTTGCCGTCGAGCGGCGAGCCTGCGGCGACGCGGACCTGTTCGAAGTAAAGGTCGAGCGATTCGGTCATCGTCGTCAGTTCAAGGAAATCAGCCACGGCGGGTGTCAGGGCGGCCTGGGCCATGCGATGGCTGCCGATCATGACGGGCGAAACCACCTTGTTCGCCCCCGCGCGCAAGAGTTGTCGTTCGGCGGCCTGGTCGTTGGCGCGCGTAACGATGTAGATATCGGGGTTCAATCCGCGGGTGGTGAGCACGATGTAAACATTTTCGGCGTCGGTCGATGCCGCCGTGATCAGCGCTTTGGCCGAGCGCACCCGCGCGCCTTCGAGCACGGTTTCGTCAGTCGCGTCGCCGATCAGAACCAGATGGCCGTTAGTCAAAAGCTTTTCGGCGACCACCTCGTCGCGTTCGATGATTAGGTAATCGACGCCCTTTATCTTCAACTCGTCGACAATGCGCGTCCCGACGCGGCCCGCGCCGCACAGAATGTAATGATCCTTCAACTGACTGATGTCTTTGAACAACCTTCGCCTCCCAAGAACTGACGCGATCTCGGTTTCGACAATGGCCTGCGTCAGGATCGAAATCAGAAAACCGAAGACGGTTACGCCTACAACGATCAGAACGATCGTGAACACGCGGCCCGCAGGCGTCAACGGGTGCGTTTCGCCGTACCCGATGGTGGCCAGCGTAATCACGGTCATATATAACCCGTCGAACCACGACCAGCCTTCGAACGCGCGGTAACCGACCGTGCCGAAGAAGACTGTGGCGATGACGGCGGCTAGTGGATAAATGAATCTTTGTCGCAGAGGCATCATTCGGAGACGGGGGGACAGGGTGACTGGGCGACGGGGCGACGGTGTAATAAGGGTAGAGCGAGATAGAAAGACAAGGAAAAGCTCGACATTTAGGTCTCTCCCTCGCCCAGTCGCCCAGTCGCCCAGTCGCCCAGTCGTCCTGTCATCATCTGGAGTTGAGAATCGGTGTCACCACGACTTTGCGGAACGAGACTTTGCCGTGATCTCCCTGGATCATGATCGGCCCCGACTCGCGCTCATTGCTGTCTAGCGCGCCGCCAGTGATGCCGTCGATCACGATGTTGTCATGAACTTTCTTGCCGTTGAGGACGACAGTCAGGCGGTTGCCGACGATGGTCGCTTCCATTGTCTGCCATTGACCTGCCGGGAGACTGGCGTTGACCGCCGGCTTGACGCGGCTGTAGAGCGCCATGTGGCCGTGAACGTCAGGCGGTTTGCCTGCGTCGTCCAGCACCTGCAACTCGTAACGCCCGCGCAGGTAGATGCCGCTGTTGCTCTTCTCTTCGATCTTGTATTCGCATTGAATCTTGAAATCATCGAAGCGGTGGCGCGTGACCAGGTCGTTGGCCTTCGGTTCATTGGTCATCACGCCGTCGATGACAGTCCATCCGGAAGGCTGGTCTTTGCGCCGCAAGTCCCACATAATCTCTATCGACTTTCCGTCGAACAAGTGGACGGGGGTGCCCATCCGGTACCTCTTGTTCGCGTTGAAATCGCTCCATTTAGGGGCGGGCACGCCTATCCATGCCACTTCCTGATCTCCGGCGGTCATCATCCCAAGTAATCGTCCCTCCTCGACCTTCGCGCGGTGAACCGCCTTCGGCGAGTCGGCCCTCGGCGCCTTAGGCGAGAAGATGAGATCGCCGCCCTCGATTTTGATCTCTTCCAGCGGCAGCACGCTCCCGCTCCGATTGAGGAAACTGCCCGTGAGCTTGCCGCCCTCCTCTTTCACTTCGAGCCAGTAAACATAATTGCTGTGTGGGCCGACGCCGGCGATGTCCCATTTGCCTAAAAACGGATTATCCTGAGCCATAGCGGTGATTCCAAAACAGACGAGTAATAGTAATAACAGGGTGAAGATGTTCCTCCGGCGCATGTTTTTCTCCTCGGAAAAGGGTAGTGCGCCTGGGAGCGCAGGCATCCTTGCCTGCATGGTTTCAGGCAATGACTGACTGGCCGAAGCAAGCAGGCAAGGATGCCTGCGCTCCCAGGCCCCTACACTCGGGCCGCGATTTTCATCGTTTCAGCGCGTCGCAAAGCGACATGAAGGCTCCTCAGACAATTCCTGAGGGCATCGTGAATGGGGCTCACAGGTCCTAATGATTCTTATAAGTCCCAATCGTAACGATAAGTGAGATGCATTCGGTTGGCAAGATTGACTTGCTCCCCTGCCCGTCATAGATTTGGCGCGTATCGAATCTCGAATCCTGAAACTCAAATTTCGCCCGGAGGTCAAAGATGAAGCCGTTGAGACTCCTTGTATTGGTGTCGTCCTGTGTTTTCGCATTAACGCTCGTAACCTGGTCGGTCATCGACGGCGTGGCGCGGATGCGCTCGGCCGCCGCGATGGCTGAGGCCGCTAACAAATTCCTCGCCTCGCTCAAGCCCGAACAGAAGGCCAAAGCGACTCTGGATTTCGCCGACGAGAACCGTCGCGATTGGACCGTCGTCCCGCGCGACCGCAAAGGCGTCCCGCTCAAAGACCTCGACGAGAATCAGCGCCGGTTAGCCATGGAGTTTATGAAAACCGGCCTGGGGGCGTCCGGCTACCAGAAGGCCACGACGATCATGAGCCTCGAGTCGGTGCTGGCGCAGCTCGAAGGCCCGAACCGCCGCTTCCCGCGCGACCCTGAGCTATATTATTTCTCGATCTTCGGAACGCCTTCGCCCAAGACTCCGTGGGGGTGGCGCGTCGAAGGTCACCACATCTCGATCCATTTCACCATCGTCAAGGGAGAAATGCTTTCAAATACTCCTCTGGCCTTCGGCTCGAACCCGGCCGAAGTCCGCGAGGGCGAACGGAAGGGATTGCGCGCGTTGGCGGGCGAAGAAGATAGGGGCCGCGATCTGATCCTGGCGCTCGATGAAAAACAGCGAGCCGTCGCCATCTTCGACCAGAAAGCGCCGTCCGACATTCTCACTTTGGCCAAGATAAAAGCCGACCCGCTCAAACCCGAAGGCATCCCTGCCGGTCAGATGAACAAGCAGCAAAAAGCTCTGCTCGAAAAATTGATTGATGAATACCTGGCCCGAATGCCGCAGGACGTGGCGGCGGAAAGGTCGAAGAAGATGCGCGACGCCGGCTTCGACAAGATTCATTTCGCCTGGGCGGGCGGCGTCAACAAAGGCGATCCGCATTACTATCGCATCCAAAGCCCGACCTTTCTGATCGAATACGACAACACGCAGAACAACGCAAATCACATTCACTCGGTCTGGCGCGATTTCAACGGCGATTTCGGCGAAGATTTGCTGCGCGAGCATTACCGGACGACGCAGCACGGCGCGACGCAACAAGGCGCGGCGCAGCAAGAGGCGCCGCAGAGATATGCGCGATTGGTCGACAACCCCGACGCCAAACCTGCCCAGAAACAACTTGCGCTGTTGGACGTCGTTCCCTCCGGCGAAGTTGTTTTGCCCCTGACTATGGCGTTGAAACCCAGGATTCTGTATAGAGAAAAGGCCACTTACACGAAGGCCGCTAGGGACGCGGATATTAGTGGAGTAGTCAAGCTCGCCGTAATTTTTGGAAAAAATGGCAATATCCTCATCCCCAGAGTAATTCAAGGACTTCCATTCGGCCTGATCGGCCAGGCCATAACCGCCGGGAAAAAAATCAAATTCGAACCGGCTTACAAAAACGGCGAGCCGGTTAGCGTAAGAGGCAGTTTGGAATTCTCTTTCAACATTGAGCCCCATGGGAGTGGCCCGGCCTATTGGCCGGCGGGCGTCGACCACGTGGGCAAGCCTGAATTGACCGAGGTGAAGAAGCCCTTTTACACGGAGGCGGCTCGAAATAATAAGGTTGAAGGCGACGTGAGATTGATGGTCATCTTCCTCTCGAACGGCAAAATCGGGGAGATTGACCTCCTGGAGGGATTACCTGACGGGCTTACGGAGAAGGCGATAGATGTTGCGAAGGCGATAAAATTCAAGCCGGCCACTTATTCAAATTCGAATAAAACTGTGAATGTTTGGAGCGAATTGGTGATCACATTCAAGCTCAATTAATAGTAATGCAGTCTCTTCCCATCGATCCGCTCCTTCCGGAAATCACCGCGCGACTACGCCAAACACCGAACATTGTTCTGGAAGCGCCGCCGGGCGCGGGCAAAACCACGCGCGTTCCTCCCGCGTTGCTCGACGCGAAAATTACAGGCGACAGAGAAGTGTTAGTGCTCGAACCCAGGCGCCTGGCCGCGCGCCTGGCCGCGCGCCGCGTCGCCGAAGAGCGCGGAGAGAGGCTCGGCGAGACCGTCGGCTATCAGGTGCGATTCGAAGAGGTGGCGAGCGCGAAGACCCGATTACGCTTCCTGACCGAAGGCGTGTTGACGCGGCGGTTGCTCTCTGACCCGACGCTGAAGAATGTCGGGGTCGTCGCGCTTGACGAATTTCACGAGCGCCACTTGCAGGCCGACCTCGCGCTGGCCCTTCTCAGAAGGTTGCAGAAGACCGCGAGACCGGATTTGAAACTCATCGTAATGTCGGCGACGCTCGACGCCGGGCCGGTTTCGCGATTTCTCGATGACGCGCCCGCGCTGCGCTCTGAGGGCAAGCGGTTCGACGTCGCGATCGAGCACCTGGCTCGGCCCGACGAGCGCCCGCTGGCCGAACAGGTCGCGGCTGCGGTAAACCGGCTCGTCGCGGAAGGTATTGACGGCGACATTCTGGTATTTCTGCCGGGAGCGGCTGAGATTCGCCGCGCGCAAGCGGCTTGCGACGCCGTCGCCGACAGACAAGATCTGATGGTTTTGCCGCTGCATGGCGACCTTTCGGCCGAAGAGCAGGACCGCGCGGTCAAACCGGCCGCTAAGCGCAAAGTGATCCTTTCGACCAATGTCGCCGAAAGTTCGGTCACGATTGACGGAGTCGTGGCGGTGATCGATTCGGGGCTGGCGCGCGTGGCGGGCCATTCGCCGTGGTCTGGATTGCCCACGTTGAACGTCGCGCGCGTCAGCAAGGCTTCGGCGACGCAGCGGGCCGGACGAGCCGGGCGGACGCGGCCCGGAAAGTGTCTGCGGCTTTATACCGCGCAGGATTTCAACGCGCGGCCCGACCACGACGTCGCCGAAATCCACCGCGCCGACCTGGCTGAAACCGCCCTGGAATTGCACGCGGCCGGCGTCCCCGACTTGAGCGGATTCGGTTGGTTCGAGGCCCCTCCACAATCGGCGATTGAAGCCGCCGAGATTCTGCTCTCAAAACTCGGCGCGATTGACGCGAGGGGCGCTGTGACGACGGTCGGCAGAGACATGTTGCGGTTTCCATTGCACCCACGCCAATCGCGAATGCTGGTCGAGGCCGAGTCGCGCGGCGTGGGGGAACAGGCTTACGTCGTCGCGGCGCTGATCGGCGAGCGCGACATAGTCGCCTCGGAGCTTTTCAAAAGTGAGCGCGAGCGAAGGGCCGAGCACGAGGGGCCGAGCGATCTGCTTCACCGGCTGGACCTGTTCGAAGAGGCCGCGTCGGCCAACTTCGCCCCCTCGCGTCTGCGCGCGATGAACCTCGACGTGGGCGCCGTGATGGCCGTGGGTCGCGTCGCGCGGCGACTACTCGCGTCGCGCGGGCGCGGCGGAGGACGTAGAGCGCGGGGTAGGGAAGGCGACGACGCGCTGTTGATTTCGATCCTCGCCGGTTACCCTGACCGGGTCGCGAAGCGCCGCTCGCTGAAATCGGACAACAGGGAATTGCTGTTGTCAGGAGGCGGCGCGGCGCGGCTTTCGCCGTTGAGCGTTGTAGGGCGATCTGAGTTCCTGGTCGCGATTGACGCCGAGGAGCGTCGTGACGCGAATCAGGCCAGGGCGCGCATCGTTCGCATCGCCAGCCGGATCGAACCGGAATGGTTGATCGATCTCTTCGTCGATCAGTTGCGCGAAGCGACCGAGGCGAAATGGAACGCGCAATCGGAGCGCGTGGAGGTGGTCGAGCGGATGATGTATGACCAATTGGCGGTCAGCGAAAACGCTGCGGCCACTGTGGGAGGAGGGGAGGCGGCGCGCGTCCTGGCCGAAGCGGCGCTCGCCGCCGGTTTGCAGAAGTTCGTCGAGCCTGAAGCGGTGGCCAATTTCCTCGCGCGGGTCGAATTCGTGGCGAAGACATTTCCCGAATCTTCGACTCCGCCGCTCGATGACGACGCCGTTCGCGAGTCACTGGTAGCGTTGTGCGACGGATTGAAGAGCTTTGCAGAATTGCGCGCTGCCGCCAGAGAAGGCGGATTGATCGAGGCGCTGCGCCAGCGTTTGAACCCCGAGCAGCGACGATTGCTGGACAAGATGGCGCCTGAATTCGTGGCGATCGCCGGCCGACGCCGCGTGCGCGTCAATTATGAAACGGGCAAGTCGCCCTGGATAGAATCGCGACTGCAGGATTTTTTCGGGATGGAGGCGGGGCCGGTGATTGCCGGCGGGCGCGCGCCGTTGGTGATGCATCTGCTCGCGCCCAACCACCGCGCGGTACAGGTCACGACCGATCTGGCGGGATTTTGGCGTCGCGTCTATCCGCAGGTTCGCAAAGAGTTGAGCCGCCGATACCCGCGCCACGCCTGGCCTGAAGACCCTCTGGATTCCTCGCGCAAGTAACTGGCGTGAAGGTACCGCGCGCGTAAGCAAGCGGT
>DATEMG010000471.1:0-2320 GCA_035275805.1 Blastocatellia bacterium | reverse complement strand
CCTACGACGGGCGCGCGTATTAGCCAAGACCGATGCGTAATTCTTTTGAACTTATTCCGGCGCGCGAGAACAAATACTACTTTTGTTGGGCCGGCTCAAACTTCAGCGAGCGTCTTTCCGTTTCTCTTTTGCTCCCTGCTTCAGTAGAATTCCGGTTTGCTACACTCGACAGCTATCTTCACAATGCATGAAGGAGGTACATCGTGGCCACCATTAAGCCATTTCGCGCGATCCGCCCAGGGCCTAAACGGGCGGCGGAGGTCGCAGCAGTCCCTTATGATGTAGTCAACACCGAAGAAGCCCGCGCGCTCGCCGCCGGCAATCGGTTGAGCTTCCTGCGCGTCTCGCGGCCCGAAATCGAAATGCCGGAAGGCGTGAACGTCTACGCCGACGAGGTCTACGCCAAAGCCGCGGCCAATTTCGACCGGCTGATCGAGCAGGCGCCGCTTATCGTCGAGAACGAACCGCGGTTCTATCTCTATCGCCTGGTGATGGCGGGGCGCGCGCAGATCGGCCTGGTCGCGCTCTGCTCCGTTGACGACTACGACAACGACACGATTCGCAAACATGAACGCACGCGCAAAGACAAAGAAGACGACCGCACGCGCCACATGATTGCGATCGGCGCGCAAACCGGCCCCGTATTTCTAACCCACCGCCCGGACGCGGCGGTCAAGGAATTGGCGCGGCGGATTATCTCCACCGAGACGCTCTTCGATTTCATCGCGCCTGACGATGTCGTACATACCGTATGGCGCGCGCCCGTGGAGATGAATCAAGAGTTGATCGAAGCCTTCGGCCAGATTCCGCTGCTCTACATCGCCGACGGCCACCACCGCGCCAAGAGCGCGAGCCGCGCCCGCGAGACGCTGCGCTCTCAAAATATCGCTCACACGGGCGACGAGGAATATAACTTTTTCCAGTGCGTGCTCTTCCCTTCTGACGAACTGCGAATTCTGCCTTACAACCGCGTGGTCAAAGACCTCAACCACTACTCGCCGGAAGATTTTCTAAAAGAGGTCGATGCGGAATTCGAGATTACCCCGGAGGCCGACCCTCGCCCCACCAGGCGCGGCCAGTTTTCGATGTACCTGCCGGGCCGCTGGTACAGTCTGAAACTCAAAGGAGAGGTCACGAAACGCATCAAGATGGCCGACCGGCTGGACGTGAGCGTCCTGCAGAATGAATTGCTGGCGCCGATCCTGGGCATTCAGGACGTTCGCACCGACAAACGGATCGATTTCATCGGCGGCGTCCGCGGCACGCAGGAGCTTGAACGCCTTGTTGATTCTGGCCAGTTCGCCGTGGCCTTTTCGCTCTACCCGACGACTCTCGACGAGTTGATGGAAATTTCGGACGCGGGCGAGATCATGCCTCCTAAATCAACCTGGTTCGAGCCGAAGCTGAGGGACGGATTACTAAGCCACATGATATAGCGAATAGGGGTTGGAGGTTGGAGGTTGGTAATCAGACGTCAATCCCCAACCCCCAACCCCCAACCCCCAACCTCCATGAAAGTACTCATAGCCGATAAATTTGAAGAAAGCGGAATTAACGGGCTGAAAGAGATCGGCTGCGAAGTCGTCTACAGCCCAGATCTGAAAGACGATTCTTTGGTCGAGGCCGTTCGCGACTCGCAGGCCGACATCCTGGTCGTACGCTCGACCCGGGTCACTGAAGCGGCGCTAGCGGCCGGGCGGTTGAGTCTGGTCGTGCGCGCGGGCGCGGGCTACAACACAATTGACGTGAAGGCGGCCTCCTCGCGCGGCATCTACGTTTCAAACTGCCCGGGCAAAAATTCGATCGCCGTGGCCGAACTGGCCTTCGCGCATATTCTCGCGCTCGACCGCCGCCTGCCCGACAACGTGGCCGACCTGCGCGCCGGCAAATGGAACAAGAAAGAATATGGTAAGGCGCGCGGGCTGTACGGGCGCACGCTCGGTTTGATCGGTCTCGGACAGATTGGCCGCGAGATGATCGCCCGCGCGAAAGCCTTCGGGATGGACATCACTGGATGGAGCCGCAGCCTGACGCCCGAATCGGCGGCGGCGCTCGGCATCGCGTATCGTCAGACGATCATCGAGGTGGCCTACGATTGCGACATCCTGAGCGTTCACATCGCGCTCGCGCCCGACACTCGCGGCGTCATCAACGACGGCGTCTTCAACGCTATGAAGCCGGGTTCGTACCTGATCAATACTTCGCGCGCCGAGGTCGTCGATCAGGCGGCGCTGAAACGGGCTGTCAAAACCAAAGGCATTCGCGCCGGATTGGACGTCTTCGTCAATGAGCCGGAAGGCGCGACCGGCGATTTCAAGGA
>DATEMG010000470.1:0-3689 GCA_035275805.1 Blastocatellia bacterium | reverse complement strand
GTGGCGGCCTGAATCTACCGCACAGGCTCTATGGCGAAGCGAGCGAACAGGTTGCCGCCACCCTTGTCCCAAGCGTCCCTGGGATATGCAAACGTTACTTTGTAGCGCCGCGTGCATAAATTCAACATACAAGCGAGCGTGGCTCCAACAAATAGCCGACTCCGGGAGCCGCGCTCGCTACCGCTCGCGGTACTGATTCGGCGTGGCTTAACTTTTCAATGTCGTGAGCTAAAAATCAGAACACATGAATTGTCGCGGCGGCGCGCGCGTAAGCAATCGGACGATCCTGCGCGGGACCGCTTGCTTACGCGCGCGGTACTGTATCCGTCATCAGAAAATATACTTCAGCGCGAACTGAATCTGTCTTTGCGCTCCGGCGCCGGTGTTGGCCGCGCGAGTGATCGCGCCGACTGCCGTGCTGGCCAGGCTCGCTGTGGGGAAGAAGAAGTTAGGGTGATTGGTCAGGTTGAAAACTTCGGCGCGAAATTGGAACGACTGGCGCTCCGTGACGCGGAAGAAGCGCGAGACGCCGACGTCGAAATTGTGCAGCCCGTCGCCGCGCAAGATGTTCCTCCCAGCGTTTCCGAACGCTCCTGCGGCGGGAATGGCGAAAGCCGCGGGGTTGAACCAGCGGTCAGGCCCCGGATCGGACACATTCGGATCACCGATGAGATTCGGGCGGTCGGCGTTGCCGCCGGTGGCGCTCTGATCGCGCCCGACAGTGACTGTGAACGGGCGGCCGGTCTGCATTGTCAGAATGCCGGTCATCTGCCAGCCGCTGACCAGGAGATCCGCGACTTTAGAAGACGGCGCGATGCGCTTGCCTTTGCCGAACGGCAGGTCGTAGACGTAGCTCAACACCCAGCGGTGGGAAACGTCGAAATCGGACAAGGCGCGCTCCTCTCTCAGATTGCGGGCGTTCTGCGCCACGCCGCTCGAATCGCTCGCGGTCGAAATTCCCGATCCGTCGTCAATTGACTTCGACCACGCGTATGACGACAGGAAGCTCAACCCGCTCGCAAACCGGCGTTCGACGCGCACGGTCATCCCGTGATAATTCGAATTGCCCGCCGATTCGATAAACCCTCCGGTGATGCTGCCGAAGCCCTGGAACGGGCGGCGCGCGTTGACAGAACACCCCGGCGCGCTCGGCGTGGCGACGCATTGCGCCGAGGGTGGAAGGGCCTGATTAATATTGACGCCGAGAGGAAGTTTGTGCCCGCTCGATCCGAGATATGAAACATCGAGTACGAGGTTCTGGGCCAGCTCGCGCTGCGCGCCGAGGCTCCACTGGTTGATGTAAGCCGTCTTGAAGTTCGCGTCGATGCCCGGCGGCACAACGCTGGGGGCGCCGGAGAAGGCGTCGGCCACGTTGGGCAACGGGCGCGCCGTCGCGGCGAACGGCCCAGAGGTCTGTCGCTGCCTGAAGGGCGAATTGCGCGACAGCGGCGTGATGCCGTTGCCGACGATCTGGTAATTGTAGAACGAACCGAAGCCTGCGCGGATGACCGTCTTCGTGTCGTTGAACGGGCGATAGGCGACGCCGACGCGCGGCGCGAAATTGTTCTTGTCGGTCTCCCACAACCCGCGGCCTACGTCCGCCCGCGGGCGAAGTTCGAGCCTGTTGTTCGCCGGATTAATGAACGCCTCCTGCCCGCCTGCGACTTTGATTGTGTTGGTCGTCGGATCGAACGAGGCGATCTTGTCCGTGTTCTCGATCGGCGGCAGATTCAACTCGTAGCGCAGTCCGAGATTCAAAGTCAGCTTCGGAGTGACCTTCCAATCGTCCTGAAAGTAATAGCCTGAGCTGAAGGTCTTGGCGTTATGGAACGGCTCGCCCAGGTTGCGGTCGGCCTGGAACGTCGCGCCAAGCAGCATGTCGGCGACCGGGTGGCCGGTGAAGCGCCCGTCGAAACGGAAACTGCCGCGCCCGAACGACGTGAAGAACGAGTTGAAGAGGAAGCGGCGGACGTCGGCCCCCCATTTCATCGTGTGCGCGCCGGCGGTGAATGTCATGCTCTCGATGTAATGGTAGGTGTTGTCGTGGCGGCCTTGCGGCAGATTCGTGGGCCCCCCGATGGTTGTGAAACCCGAGACGATCAATTCAGGCGCGCCGTTGTTGAACGGCGTGACGCCGGTGTCAGTCAGTCCCTTAACGCCGAGTTTGTTGACCACGTCGACGTCGCGGTCCTCCTGCAGCCTGAAGAACCCGAAGCGCGAATAGCCGACGCGCGCCTCGTTGATCAACCGCGGGGTGATCGTCCACGTCCAGTTGAGCGTGAAATGCTGCGTTCGCTGCAACTCGTCGCAACCGAAGCCGGGCACGTCGCGCGCGGAGCAAAGCGGGTTGGTGATCGGATAGAACTCCGTACTGTCGGCGTATTGATACGAACCGAAGAGGTTCATATTCTCACGCAGTTTGTGATCGATCCGGACCGACCATTGATCAACGCCGAAGCGCCCTGTCCCCGTGGAGACGACGTTGTTCGCGCCCGCGACGTTCGGATTGGGATAGAGCGCGAGTAAACCGGCGCCCGCCGCGTTCCGGCGGTCTTGCGGAATGATGTTCAGACCCAGCGGGTTGTTCGGCGTCGCGCGCGAGGGATCGCGGAAACATGCGCTCTGATCGGTCGCGTTGCAGACGCCTGCCTTGAGCGGGTCGCGCAGGAAGAGATTGGGAACGCCGCTGAAATCGCCTTGCCTCATCGCCAGCGTCGGCACGTTGGCCAGCCCCGCCTCTTGCTGGCCTCGCCGCTGGCCTTCATAACCGCCGAAGATGAACGTCCGGTCTTTGCGGATCGGCCCCCCGATCACGCCGCCGAACTGGTTGCGGCGAAAGCTGGGCTTGGTCGGCGCGAAGAAGTTGCGCGCGTCGAAGACCGAGTTGCGATGAAATTCAAACGCCGAGCCGTGAAAATCGTTCGTGCCCGATTTGGTCGTGACGATCACCTGCCCGCCAGCCTGGCGCCCGTACTCGGCAGAATAGGTCCCGGTCAGCACTTTGAACTCTCGCACACCGTCGAGGATCGGGGTGTGCGACGGCTGATTGGTCGTCTCGTCGTTGTTGTCTATGCCGTCGAGCAAATAGTTATTGGCGATCTCACTGTTGCCCGCGACGTTGAAGCCTCCGCGGAAGCCGAGAGTCGAGTTCTGCGCGGGCGCGAAGACGTTGGGCTGCAGCAGGGCGAGTTGCAGGTAATTGCGGCCGTTGAGCGGCAACTCGACGATCTTCTTCTGATCGACCACATTGCCGAGCGCCGCGTCTTCCGCAGATACGACCGGCGTGATGGCGGTGACCTCGACCTGTTCGGTGACCGCCCCGGCCTGGAGCGTGATGTCCACGCGCGCCCCCTGCCCGGTTTCGAGCGTGAAGCGTTGAACGGCCTTCTTGAATCCCGTCTGCTCCACGGCCAGTAAATAATCGCCGGGCGGGAGTTGCGGAATGGTGTAATCGCCTTCGTCGCCGGCCTCGACCGAACGCGCTTCGTTCGTGCCGGCGTTGGTGATCGTGATTTTGGCCCTGGGCACGACCGCGCCCGAAGAGTCAATGACGCGGCCCGTCACCGTGGCGCGAATGCCTTGCGCGAACCCGTCGATCGAGAACACGGAAATCGCGACGAGAATGGAAAACAGTATTGGTTGTTGGAAAAGACCTATTCGGTGTTTCATCGTAAGCCTCCTGTAAAGAC
>DATEMG010000469.1:0-5871 GCA_035275805.1 Blastocatellia bacterium | reverse complement strand
AGCCGCGCCGGGTCGCTCAAGAACTCGACGATCAGCGCCGCCAGCCTCTCGCCGTTCAAGTCATCCTGCAACAATTCGGGCGCGATCTCTCTTCCGGCTATCAGATTGGGCATGCCGACGAAAGGGGTGTTGATCAACGGTCGGAAAATGCGCCAGTTCAACTGCGACGCTCGATAAACGACGATGAGCGGCGAGCCGATGATCGCCGTTTCGAGCGTCGCCGTCCCGCTGGCGACCGCGGCCAGGTCGGACGCGGCGACGGCGTTGTAGGTGTCGTTTTCGACCACGCGCAATCCGGTCGAGCCGATTTGCGAGGCGATCGTGTTCGGCTCGAATGTTCGCGCCAGCGGGAGAATGAACTGGAAATGCGGGCGTGATCGGTTCAGAAGTTTCGCCGCATCGACCATCGGCGGCAGGATGTGTTTCATCTCCGAATGGCGGCTGCCGGGCAGCAGCGCGATGACCGGGTTCGACGGGTCGAGGCCGTGGCGCTCGCAGAACTCCTCGCGGGTCATCGTGACATTCACGCTGTCGAGCAGTGGATGGCCAACGTAATCGACCTCGACGCCGCTCCGCTCGTAATAGTCCCTCTCGAAGGGCAAGATGACCAACATCCTCTCGACGTAGCGTTTGACGGCGTGAATGCGATAGGAACGCCAGGCCCAGATTTGCGGGCTGATGTAGTAGACCACGCGATGGCCGTCGCGCTTGAGCCTTCGGGCCAGCCGCAGGTTGAATTCGGGCCAGTCGATCAGAACGATGAGCCGAGGCCTTCGCTCATTGGCCGCGTCGCTCAATCGGCGAAAGACGCGCAGGAATTTCGGCAGCGCCCTGGCGACTTCGAGCGCCCCCATAATCGCCACCTCGCGCGCATCCACCAGGGTTTCGACGCCCGCCTGCCGCATCTCGTCGCCGCCCGCGCCGAAAAATTCGAAGCGCGTACTGGGGCGCAGCGATCGCAGCGCCGAGGCCAACTTCGCGCCATGCTTATCGCCCGAAGCCTCGCCGGCGACGATCATCAGGGGGACGGGGCGACGGGGCGACTGGGCGACTGGGGGACAAAGAGATTCAATCTCGCTGTCTCCCTCTCGCCCCGTCGCCCCGTCGCCCCGTCCCCCAGTCTCCTTGTCTCTCCGTCTCTCCATACTTCAATAAATCTCAGGCTCGCCCTCGGGTCGCGTGCGCCAGCGGCGGTGAATCCAAAGCCACTGATCGGGGTGGCGGCGGATGATGGATTCCAGGACTTTGACGTAGCGGGCTGTATTGGCGATCACGTCCTCTTTTTGATTGCCAGTGTTGATCGTTTCGACCGGCGGCTCGAAGTGGAGGCGGTGAAGCCGCGCCTTTTCGTCCCAGATCAGGTAGCCTGGCAGGACGACTGCGCCCGTGCGCAGGGCCAGAGTCGCCACCCCGGCGGTCGAGCAGGCCTCGACTCCGAAGAAGTCGCAGAAGACGCCTTCTTCGCGCGAAGCGTTCAGGTCGGCCAGAATGCCCACGACGCCGCCCGATTTCAACGTCTTCAACACTTCGCGCACCGAGCCTCTTTTGTCGATGCTGCGGTTGCCATACCGGGCGCGATAATTTTCTGCCAGCCGTTCGACCAGCGGGTTGTCGATGCGCCGCGCCAGGAACGACATTGGATGGCCGTAGATCGAATGCGCGTAGACCGACAGCTCCCACGCGCCGATGTGGCCGGTCAGCAGAATCACACCGCGCCCTTCGGCCACCGCGCTGAGGTAATTTTCCAGGCCTTCGTAGACGACTATCGAATGGATATTTTCGCGGTTGAGTCGTGGGAACTGGCTGACCTCGCCAAGCAGTCGTCCGAGGTTGCGGAAAACGCCGCGCCTGATCCGCGCGTGTTCGCGTTCATCGAGATCGGGGAATGCCAGCCGCAGATTAATCTCCGCGTGGCGGCGCAGATGTGGCAGAACAACGCAGGCGAGCGCCCCGACCACTTGCCCGGCCCTCAGCGCGAACGCGCGCGGCGCCAGGCTGACGACCTTCAGGATCGTCCGCGCGGCGGCGTATTCGATCCAGGTGCGCGCCAGCCCCCGCCGTTCAGCGACCCGCAGGACGCCGCCCTCGCTTTGAGCGCCGTTTTGATTATTGTCGATCTTCAACTGGTACAAGGGGGGCGAAGCTAGCACGCGTTGCCGAGAACTGTCAATTTGATCTTCCCATCCAGTGCGTTCCATAAAAGCCCATTCCGCTTACAATTGACTACAGCGAATTCTAACACCGTTCATAGGTGTCCTGGCGCGTTGCTGGACTACTCGCACACCGCCGGACAGCAAAAGTTCAACTCGCAACGTCCGGAATAGCTACCCGGGCGGCCAGCGTTTCCTGGGCCGGCGCGAGCCGATCACCAATCAGGAAGAAGGCGACAGGAAAGCCAGCATGAACAAAAAGAGCAAGCCTTTCGATTACGAAGATAATTTATATCAACAGCTCAAATTTGAGGGGATGTACCGAGGCGCTGCTAGGCCACCCTTGAATCTTTCGCCTATATCAAGGAGTCGGCCGAGCGGGCCGCGGCCTGATACGCCGTTCCGGGCCAATCTCCGTTGCCGGCGTCGTCGAAAAGGATCTTCGGCGATATCACAGCGACAAATTGTCACGTCTCGCGCCGCCGTCCGAATTGATTGAGCGCTGCCATCCTTGCGGAATCAGTTGGTTAGCGAAAGGCCGCACGATTGGCGCCTATTTTGCAGGAACAATTAGAGTACTTCCTTTCAAAATTATTTTGGATTGCTGATACCGTTGGAAGCAGGTATCGAGTTGTTCCCATCCTCCATAAGACTGAAGATGCATAAGACTGAAGATGGCGCCGGGCGTTTTACTTAAACCGGCGCTTATTTCGCCGCGCCCCCATTTTCATCCCCCAAGACAATTTGGTTGCTGACCTGAACGACACCGCATAAAGCAGTGTAGCGTCGCCCCGTACCCCCGCCAGAGGGTGACGGACGCACGCATGGTCCGTCACCCTCGTTGTCATGGCGCTACACACAAAAGACAGTTGGAAAAGAAAAGACTCGAAAAAAGGCACTGGGATTTGCAAGAGGCGGCGCTGGCCGCCGCGATTCTTGCGTCCGGCATGTGGATGATTGTCTCAGGGTTCATGAAACTGTGGGGCGAATAGAAAAGCCGGGCGAGAAGCTCGGTTCCATATTCCGCCTGTTCACAGGCGCGCGTTTTCCCCATTTTGTTCACTCACTCCCACTCGGTATTTTCTATGCGACGATTGAAGATTCTCTTAGCTGAAGATGACGACGATTTACGCGCGCTTTACGGTTACATGCTGGCGGCGGCGGGCTATAAAGTGAACGCTGTTCGGAACGGTCTCCAAGCGTTCGCCGAAATACAGGTAAATCGCCCCGACGTGGTCGTAACCGACATTACAATGCCGGTTCTCAGCGGTTTGGATTTAATCGTGGCTGTCGGGGCAGATGACGAGCTTGCAGACCTGCCGGTCGTGGCGATTACGTCTTTCGGGGAAGGCCTTTGTAAACTCGCGCGTGCGGCAGGGGCGACCGACGCAATAGACAAGCCGACCGACATAACAAGAATGCGCGAGGTGATCGAAGCCGCCGTTTCTCGCTCATCTTCAGCAAGACTTAGTTCAAACGGAAGTCCGCCCTTGGAGTTGACCGACAAGAATCATACGACAGGCTCCACGGCAAGGCCGGCGACAATCCCGCCGCGAGCCCGCCCTCGGAACTGAGCGACAAGAACTAGGCTACGGGGTGAATAAAAGCGCGACGACCTGCCATCTCGCCAACTCCGTGCCAATCCAACCCTGCCGCACTATCGCGCCAGCCAACACTTTTGTTTATTCGCTGCCTTACGGAGGAACCATGACGTGGCCGAAAAAAAGCAGTTGAATATTAGCGTTGAAGATCAGCTAATTGACCGGCTCAACTCGCTCGCGCCAAAAGCAGGATATACGAGCGGTAATGAATTTGCAGCTGAAGCGCTCGACATCTGGGCCGAAACGCTCGCTGAGCTGATGATTAAACTCCGGGAGATTGAACGAAATGCTGTCAAACATCAGCGCGAGCAACTGCTCGCGAAGCTCCGTCAGGTTCAGGGGCCGGGAACCAAACGCCGCAAATAATTTGTCGCCTTGATCGCCGCTTCCGCCTCAGAAGCGAGAACTTCCATCATTGCCTCTGGCGGCAATTTTTTCTCTCTGTGCCAAGACCTGCAATCTCACTGACTCTGCGCCGATCGGCGCATTCAGCACTGTCACACGAACGCCTACATGTGATCATGCAGGCCAGCAATCTTGTCAAGCGTCTCGCCGGCTCCGCGTCTGGCGTCGAGTTTTGCGGTGAAGAGCCGTGCGTGCGACGGGTCGATTCTTCGCGCTTTGCCGCCTTCCTGACGCGATCAGAGCGCCGCGAATACCAGCGCGCCCCCTTCGGAAAAACTCAGTGGTGGTCGATTGTGCGCAAAAAAAGATGGGTGTGACATCTGTCCCACCCGGTTCGCTTGTCTTATCAGGATGTTTTTACCTTGGTTGCCCAACATGAAGTGCAATTACCGCGCCGAAGCGACAGGCGTTGAATGTAGGGCGGTTCGCGTGGGGCATGTCCCGAAACGCCATGTAGATTGGTCGTGCGGGCATGTTCCGAAATGCCGCGCAGGCTATCGATACGCATGAGCATAACAGTATGAGATGACCTGCGATTGCGCCGTCCCTACTGACACGCCCTCCTCCTTATCGCGACGACAAGATGTCACGTCTCGCGCCGCCGCCCGAATTGATTGAGTGTCACTCTTCACCGATTCGCGGCATTCTGGCGGCTGATTTCATTCTTCGGCTGATTCATATGGTGTAGAGACGGAGACTATTGAGGGAATGGCGAGATTGATTGTAAGGTTGCGGCGAGGTGTCTTGACACGCTTGTGATAAAAATCCATACATCTCGCCGAAACCTCACGATCATCTCCGTAAACGTTGAGCGCAGGTCATAGCGTATGTAGAATGCCGCGCGGCAGTCATGGATCTGTGGCTGACAAATTTCATGAAATACTTTTCCGATTTTAGCATTAGTCGTTGGGGAAGGTGTTTGAGCATGGAGTTGGTTAATCCGAACTGAAGCCAACAGGGGCGCATCTACGTCTGGACGCTGACGACCCGATTGCTTTTTGTGGCGGGCGCCGACTCGACTTCTCAGCCAGGCTCATACTTCCTGCGGCCCTGCCTTTGACGATGCATTAGGCCTCCGTAGCGTGAATGCAATATGGCAGTTGTTGGTCGTTCTTCCCCTGAGTGTAAATGCGAGTCGCATTGAAGAGCAGTTCATTGAATTTCTCGGAAGGCTTGGGCGCCTTGCGTTCTACATTCCACAGCTCTCGATCAATGTGGTCGCGAAATTTCCTGGCGCGCTTGATTTGTCGCTCTTCGGCATATCGGCTCTGGTTCTAGAGCGCCTAGGCGCCAACTCGCTTAAAGCCCTGGCCTAACTTGACCGATGTCTTCTACCACTATTTTCTTGCAATTTTACATGGCGTGATTCTCGCTAAACCTGGCGTTTTCATCGCCTTTTACCATTTTCCAAAGACGATTCAACGCTTTCCCCAACATCACAATGGATGTTCAATGCCTGAACTGAGGTATATATGACACAAGGATTTCAGAGGTTCACCAAACGCTATGTCAATGTATTAGGAGTTTTCATAGGCGTAGCGGTTGTAAGTTCGATCCTGTTCTCCTCCGGGTGCATGTCAAGCAGCCCTAGGAACCCCACTCCAACTCCTGACAGGTCAGCTCCGACTTCGGCAATCACTTCCCCAGCATCGGGAGCGACTGTCTCAACCGGAACCGCAGTCAGCATCACTGGGACTGCGAGCGACACCGGCGGG
>DATEMG010000468.1:0-2020 GCA_035275805.1 Blastocatellia bacterium | reverse complement strand
CATGCTGGTGAGGACTATCTCGTGGTCGTCGCGATTGACCAGCACGTCCCAATCGGCGTCTGCGAGTTGGTAGTATTCGCCCCGCTCTTCTAGCACAGGGCCATGTTCGGTCTTGTAGAGCTTCATAGGATTGGCGCCTGGTCAGCGCCGCGACCGGTGGCGAGCGTAGCCTCCGCAAATGGCCAGTTGATGGAGTCGCGCTCGTTACCGCCCGCGGTACTGATTCATAGTTCCCCTCGTTTGAGTTGTTCGACGGCGTATTCGCTCGCGCGCATCGAAAGGGCAAGGATAGTCAGAGTCGGGTTGACGCAGCCGCTCGAGACGAAGCAACTGCCGTCAACCACGAATAGGTTTTTGATGTCGTGAGCCTGGTTCCATTTGTTCAGTACTGATGTCTTCGGATCGTCGCCCATCCGGGCTGTTCCGACTTCGTGGATGCTGTGTCCGGGCGGGAACATCTGGAGGTTCTCCGTGATCAACTCGATTCCCGCCGCGTGAAACATCTCGTGGGCGCATTCGATGGCGTCTTTGGTCAGCTCACGCTCATTGTCGCCGTATTCGATGTTGATGTTCAAGCTGGGAATGCCCCAGGCGTCTTTCAGCTTCGGATCAATCGTGACGCGGTTTTCGCGCCGCGCCAATACCTCGCCGAACGCGCTCATCCGCACCATCGCCGGATGCCACACGAGAACTTCTTTTTTAAACGGCGATCCGAAACCGGGCAGCAGTCTGGCATGACCAGGGAAGATGCCCGCGCCGCTGCCGCATTGATAACCGAAGCGGCGGACGTATTTTTGTTGCTTCGAGGCGTTGTCCAGGTTGCGAAAGCTCGGGATATAAGTTCCCTGCGGGCGACCGTCTTCATTGACGATCTCGCGACCTTTCAGTTGGGGCGCAAGTCCGGTGAAGCCCACCCCCCAGGTGTGGTCGTGCAGGTAATGACCCAGCGAGCCGCTCGAATTGGCCAATCCATTCGGATAAAAATGCGACTTCGAGTTGAGCATGATCCGCGTTGATTCGATCGTCGAAGCGCCGAGCACGACGATCTTTCCATAGGCTTCGTACTCGCGTTTCGTCTTGCGATCAACAAAGGCCACGCCGCGCGCCTTGCCCGTATTGCGGTCAACGATCACCTCGCGGACAACCGAATCGGGCCTGACGGTCAGCCGCTTCGTCTCCTTCGCAGGCGCGAGCAGGGCCGTGGGCGAATTGAACATCGCGCCGACGTCGCACCCGCGTCCGCACGTCCCGCAGTAATGGCATTTCGCGCGATAACGGTTATTGACGCCTTCGCTCGTCACCCCGGCGCGCGTCGGGATCAAACGCCGCCCGGTTTTTTCGACGCCGCGTTTCAAGATAGTCTCGCCGCACAACATCGGCTGCGGCTTTTGAAATATCCCGTCGGGCAACTGCGGCAGGCCCTCTTTCGTGCCCATTATGCCGATTAACTGATCGACGCGATCGTAGTAATGCTTTATGTCGGCGTACGAGATCGGCCAATCGTCGCCGTATCCGTCGTGCGTGGCGGCTTTGAAATCGTAATCGCTCAGCCTCAGCGAGACTCGGCCCCAGACCAGTGTGCGTCCGCCGACCGCGCGGGCGCGCACCCAATCGAAAGGTTTGCCTTCGGGCGTCGAATAAGGATTTTCATCCAGACGCGCGTAGATGTGCGTGGTGTAGCCGTCCGCGAAACCGTATTTGTAATTGTGCGCGTCCCCCGGCGAGATTCGCCCACGATATTTCTCTTCGTAAGGCCACGCGTGCGTCTTGAAATCCTTGTACAAATCGAGCTTCGGCCCGGCTTCCAGCGCGAGCACATTCATTCCGGCGTTGGCCATCACGTAGGCTGCCATTCCGCCCGCCGCGCCCGAACCGACGATCACGGCGTCATAGACCATGCCCGTGGTTTTGCGAGAGATGATCTCCATTGCGGCCTCCGCGCCATTGGTACAGTACCGGGAGTGGTAGCGACCGGGCGCCCCATCGAAACGCCTTCTCTGCAAGGCGCCTGGTCGCTACC
>DATEMG010000467.1:0-12003 GCA_035275805.1 Blastocatellia bacterium | reverse complement strand
CGCATCAAGCGGGCAGCGATGGCGAAGAAGTGCGCGCGGTTCTGCCATTGCACCCGGCGCGCGTCAATCAGCCGAAGATATGCTTCATTGACCAGCGCGGTAGTTTGCAACGTGCGG
Source organism: Blastocatellia bacterium (assembly GCA_035275805.1). Classification (GTDB taxonomy): domain Bacteria; phylum Acidobacteriota; class Blastocatellia; order RBC074; family RBC074; genus JAJVID01. The sequence goes on along the minus strand of DATEMG010000467.1, from coordinate 11,886 downwards.
GCGGCTCGCTGCCCGCGTTCGCGGCGCATATGGCGTTTGGCGAGCCGGCGCAATTCTTCGTGGACCAGGGGGATTAACTGGTCGAGAGCCCCCTCGTCACCATCACTCCAGGCGATCAGCCAGTCTGTAACTGCTTGTGGCGAGGACGTCATCTGTTACTCCTTGGAAAGGATAGGGCAAACTGGCAGTTTGCCTGGTCTCCCCGAAAGACCGCATGGAATGAGTCAGGGCAAACTGCCAGTTTGTCCTACCCTCGCGCCGCTATTTTAATTCTTTCCAGGCGTCGCAACGCGACATGAAGACTCTTCGGGGAAACAAACAGGATTTACACGATCCTGAAAGATCCTGTAAATCCCATCTGTTTCTACTGTTTCAGGCCGTTGTCAAAGACAACAAGTAATGGCTCTTTCATAACCAGAAGATGAGTGAAGATTATAGCACCGCCCCACCGCTATCCCTCAAACTCATACCTTCAACTTTTTTTTTGCCGACCTTCAAGTTTCAGGCCAAAGATCCCGCATATAGTAAGTGAGAAGGAAAGGCGCCTGACACGAAAGGAGTTGTTCACCCTGTTCGTGGCGGCGCTCTTAAACAACGAACAACGGGCATGGAGTTCGGCTTTCAGGTGGACAACTACAACCAGTCTAGTCTCTATCGCGTCCTCAGCGGCCTGAAGGCTAAATCCATGCTCCCTTCCGCAGGAGCGCCTCAATGAAGTAATGGGTAGCGCGTATCTGCCCGCGCTGGCGCTGAGTCTGCGCCTGACGCTCCTGGCCGTAAATGTGGACCTCAGCCAGGCCGTGAACATTTACAACTTTTTCCCCGTCTGCTGGCCATCCGGGGCGACAGTGGATGCGGGTGAGCCTGAGAGTCGGCAAGGGACTCTCAGGCTCGATTGTTTTCTGCGCCACGGCCGCTGAAATCCGCCCCTCGCTCTGGGCCTAGCGCCGATTGTGCGTTAGCGGACCGACTTTCCGGCCACGTTGCATTTAAGATTTTCTCTCTTTTTGCCCTCTCCCCTCACCAAAAATTCCTGTCTCAAATAGGAGCGGGCAGCGGAATCAACCCGACAACCACTTGAGCAGGGTGTTTATATTCGAAGAAGAGGAGAATGAAGACATGGCTAATTCCAGCATGAACAGAACCGGAGCCAGGATGGCAGAGCCTGCCAAAACGCAGGCCACGAAGGCGAACGGACGAATCAAATCTTACCCGGCGCCGAAAGAATTAGCGACGCCGACCGACCTCAAGCCGGAAGAGGTACGAGCGATTGTTGAAGCGTTGAACCCGATTATCGCCGACTCCTTTGCGCTCTTTACGAAGACCAAGAATTACCACTGGCACATCGCCAGTTCGCACTTTCGCGATTACCATCTGCTCCTGGACGAGCAGGCCGACTCGATCATGGACTCGGTGGACCCGCTGGCCGAGCGGATACGGCGCATCGGCGGGACGACCATCCGCAGCATCGCGCACATCTCCCAACTGCAATCCATCGCGGACGACAACCATGACTTCGTGCCGCCCGACAAAATGATTCAGGAACTAATCAAGGACAACCGCCAAATGGCCGAACGGCAACGCGCCGCGATCGATATATGCGAGGACAACCGCGACACGGCGACCAGTAATACGCTCCAGGAGATCCTGAATGAGACTGAGAAACGCATCTGGTTTCTCTACGAAATCAGCACGGGCGGCAGGAACGAATATTGATTAGGAAGTGGGGAATGGGGAGTGGGGAGTGGGGAGTGGGGGAAAGATACTTCCCACACTCCCCATCTTTCTGTCTGGCGCCTCCGAGGGGCCGAAACGATGATCAACGCCGGGGGTGGTATCTTTTCCCCGTTCCTCATTACCCATTACCCATTACCCACTCCCACTTCACTATTGTGATATAACATGCCCATCATTCCGAAACAGGGACGGCGCCCGCCGTCTATATTCGAAACGCAGTGGGGCCCCAGCGAAGGCTAGGAGAAAGTATGCGAATGGAGACCGAACTACCCGATGATTTCCCGAAGATCAGACCTGAACGGCAAGAGAAACATATCCGCGCACGCCGCCCACGCTGGTTCCGCTACAGGCTGTTGCTTCTGGCCGTCGTCCCTCTGGCCGTCCTCTTACCCACGGGGGCGGGGCTATATACGAACTGGCTCTGGTTCCAGCAACTTGGCTACCAGACGGTCTTCACCACGACTTTAGGCGCAAAAGCATGGCTGGGCGCGGCCGTCGGGCTGATCACGGCGGCCCTAATCTGGCTCAACTTCAAACTCGCGCTGCGACTCAGCCCCGAGACCGTGAATGTCGGAAGGCGCTTCATGATCGAGGGGCAGGAGATACCCGCGCCCGATTTTTCGGCGCTGGCGCCGAAGCTGGCGCCGCTCGTCGCGATTGCGGTAGGCGTGTTCGCGGCAATGGAGGGGTGGGGATCGTGGGAGACTTACCTGAAGTTCCGCCATCGGGCGCCGTTCGGCGAAACCGACCCGATCTTCGGACGGGACATCGAGTTCTACTTCTTCACGCTGCCGGCGTTGGAGGCCGCCTCAGGATTGCTGATGCTGATTGCGATCGTGAGCCTGATCGGGTCGGCGCTGATCTACCTGGCGCATGGCGCGATCGACCTCGGCCAAACGCGAATGGGCTTTGCCATCGACCGCGGCGCGCGCACCCATTTGTTCTGCCTGTTCGCGGCGCTGTCTCTGATCCTGGCGTTCGAGGCTTACCTGGCGAAGCCGAACCTGCTCTTCGGCGGAAGCGGGCCGGTGTCGGGCGCGAGTTACGCCGACGTCAACGCCATGATGCCGATCCTCTCCGCGCGGATCTACATCGCCATAATCGTCGCGGCGCTGGCCGTCGCGAGCGTTTTCTTCAGAACCAACCGGCTGATCCTGGCGGGTATCGGACCCTACTTGTTGACGATTGTAGCCGGCTGGGTCTACCCGACCACAGTGCAGCGCTTCTCGGTCGCGCCGAACGAATTGGCCAAGGAGATGCCCTATATCCAACACAGCATCGCCGCGACGCGCAAGGCCTTCGCCCTGGACGCGGTCGAAGAGCGCGAGATTTCGGGCGAAAGGACGCTCAACGGGCAGGACGTTCAGAAGAATCTACAGACGATCAATAACATCAGGTTGTGGGACCAGGATCAGTTGCTCGAAGCCTTCGAGCAGCTTCAGGAGATCCGCCAATACTACGACTTTCGCAAAGTTGACAACGACCGCTATAACATCAACGGCGAATTGAAGCAGGTCATGCTCTCGCCGCGCGAATTGCCGGCGGAGAGCCTGCCCGATCGCAACTGGATCAATGAGCATTTCACCTTCACACACGGCTTCGGCCTGACGCTCGGCCCGGTCGCCCAGGCGACGGCCCAGGGCCAGCCCGTGCTATACATCAAGGACATTCCGCCCGCGTCCGGCGTGTCGTCGCTCAACATTAACCGCCCCGAAATCTATTTCGGCGAGATGTCGAACGATCGCGTCTACGTCAAGACCAGCGCCGAGGAGTTCGACTTCCCTTCCGGCGAAAAGAACGTATACAAGTCTTACGACGGCGAAGGCGGCGTCCCGATCGGGTCGAAGTTCCGACAACTGCTCTTCGCCATTCGATTCGGCGACATGAAGTTGCTGCTGTCGAACGCCCTGACCGCGGACAGCCGCATCCTGTTCGACCGTAACATAAATGAACGGCTCAAACGCGTCGCGCCTTACCTTCGCTTCGACACAGACCCTTACCTGGTCATTCATGAAGGCCGGCTCTTCTGGATCGCCGACGCTTACACCTTCAGCGACCGCTACCCTTATTCGGAGAAGGTCAACGGCGTCAACTACATTCGCAATTCCGTCAAAGCGGTCGTCGACGCCTACCACGGCCACACGCAACTATACATCGCCGACGAACGCGACCCCCTGATTCAAACCTACGCGCGCATCTATCCCGGCGCGCTCAAACCACTCTCCGAGATGCCCGAAGGCCTGCGCGCGCATCTGCGTTATCCGGAAGACATCTTCAACATTCAGGCGCATGTCTATTCGACATACCACATGGATCAGCCGCAGATCTTTTATAACAAGGAAGATTTGTGGACTCCGGCCTCGACGGTCTCGCCCGACGGGAAGGAAGCCAGGCTGATGGAGCCGTACTACACGATCATGAAACTGCCGGGCGAACGGACTGAAGAGTTCATCCTGATGTTGCCACTCACACCGAAGAACAAAGCCAACCTCGCGGCATGGATGGCGGCGCGTTCCGACGGCGAGCATTACGGCAGGCTGGTGGTCTACCGGTTCCCGAAGCAGAAGCAAATTTACGGCCCCCAACAGATAGTCGCGCGGGCAAATCAAGACCCCGAAATTGCTCGCCAGATCTCGCTCTGGAACCAGCGCGGGTCGAGCGTGAAACTCGGCACCTTGATGGTGATCCCGGTCGAAGAATCCTTGCTGTACGTGCAACCGCTTTACCTGCGCGCCGAATCGAGCCGCATCCCGGAACTGCGTCGCGTGATCGTGGCCGCCGAGGACCGCATCGCGATGGAGCCGACGCTTGAAGCCAGCCTGGCGCGACTCTTCGGCGAAGCCCCGGCCGGCGACCTCAAACCTCCAACGACAGAGATGAAACCGGGCGAACCGTCCGCGCCGCCTCCACCGGCGGTCACGGCGACGGGCCTGGCTGAACAGGCCAGGCAACATTACGACCGCGCGATGCAGGCGCAGCGCGAAGGCGATTGGGCGCGTTACGGCGAGGAGATCAAACGGCTGGGCGCCGTGATCGATCAGATGTCGAAGCAGCGGTGATCTATGCGCCGGCTAGAGCGGATTGCGATTGCGTGTACGGGAGTTGTGGCGCGAGTTGTTTACTCGCGCTTCTTTCCTGATTGGACAAAGCCGCAATCAGGGCGATTAAACAAATCGCCCCACACCGCACACGCAACTGCAAACCGCTCTAATCACAGCGCAACGCGACCATCGCGTCCACCTTCGTCGCCCGCCGCGCAGGGATGTAACAAGCCAGCAGCGCAACGCCGATTAACAAAAGCGAGACGCCGATAAACGTTAGAGGGTCAGTCGCGCTCACGCCGTACAGCAGGTTGATCAGCAGGCGCGTCATCGCCCACGCCGCGAGTATGCCGACGGCCACCCCGCAGAGAGTGAGCCGGGCGCCGTGGCGCAGAATTAACCAGAGCACGTCCGGACGCCGCGCGCCAAGCGCCATTCGGATTCCGATCTCCTGCGTGTGCTGTGTGACAGCGTATGACATCACGCCGTAGAGGCCGATCGATGCCAGCGCTATAGCCGCCGCCGCGAAGACACCGAACAACATCATTGAAAAACGTCGTGGGCCGGTTGAGATCGCAATGAGCTGGTCGAGCGTCTCAATGCGGAAGACGGGCTGCTCTTTATCGAGTTGTAAGACTTCTCTTCGAATCGATTCACTGAGGCCGGTCGGATCGCCGGCAGCGCGCACGACCAGCGTCATGAAGGGGAATGGCTCCTGGGTGTGAGGTTCGTATGTCTGTGGATATGTCTCCTGATACAGGCTATGAGACTTTACGTCGCCGACGATGCCGACGATCTCCCGATAAAATTCAGGACCGTTGTTGAACATGCTGGTCAATTGAATGCGTTTGCCGATAGGATCTTCATTCGGGAAATATCTATTTGCCATTGTACTATTGATGATGGCGACGCGAGGCGCGTCTTTCGTATCGAACTCGGTGAAGAGGCGGCCCCTCAGCAGAGGAATGTCCATTGCTCTGAAATAGTTCGGACTCACCGAGTAGTAACTGGCGCCGCCCTGGTTGCCCGCTTGATCGCCAGTCCGTCCTTCGATCCTGAGACCCCTTCCCATGTGGCCACCCCAGTGGGCGTCGCTAAACGGCGCGGCGGTGGCCGCTCCCGTAACCTGCACGCCGGGCAGGGCCGAGACTCTCTCGATCAACCGCGAATAGAAGGCGGCTTGTCGATCTTTTTCGGGATAATTCCTCTCCGTCAATGAGATAGAGACCGTCAGCGCGTTTTTCGGATCGAACCCGGGATCGACTCTTTGCAAACCGATAAAACTCCTAATCAACAATCCGGCGCCAACCAGCAAGACCAGCGATATCGCGACTTCAATCACGACCAGAGCGTTGCGCGCAACCTGCCGGCTCCCGCCCTCGGTCGAACCGCGCCCGGCGTCTTTCAGCATTTCGTTCAGGTTCGGTTTTGATGTCTGCAGGGCGGGAACCAGGCCGAAACTCAATCCCGTCAGCAGAGTGATGGCGCTGGTGAAGACGAGTATGCGAACATCGAGAGAGAAATCCATAATGCGGGGCCAAATGTTATCAGCCATCGCTATCATAATCTTGAGTCCCCAACTGGCAAGCGTCAATCCAATGATGGCGCCTGCCAGCGACAAGAGCAGGCTCTCCGTGAGCAGCTGGCGAACGATGCGCCACCGGCTTGCGCCCAGCGCGGTACGAACGGCGATCTCTTTGCGCCGGACGGCGGCCCGCGCCAGCAGCAGGTTCGCAACGTTTGCGCATGCGATCAGAAGCACGAAGGTGACCGCGCCTAGCAGGAGCAGCAATGACGGCCTGATTTGGCTGACGGCCTCTTCGACCATCGGATCGACTGTCACATTCCAGCCTGTGTTTGTATCTGGGTACTGATTCGCAAGCCGGCCAGCGATGGCGCTCATCTCCGAACGCGCCTGTTCGAGCGTGGCCTCCGGCTTGAGTCGCCCGAAGACATTGAGAATACCTCCTCTGCGGTTCTGAATTTGCTCCGCCGTGAAAGCAATCGGTGTCCAGAGATGGTCATCTTGGAAACGGAAGCCTCGGTTCGGGGGCATCACGCCGATCACTGTAAATGGCTGATCGTCGAGCTTGATCGACTGGTTCAGGATGTTCGGATCACCGCCGAACTGCCGCTGCCAGAGATCGTGACTGAGGATCACCACATTGTTGCGTCCGGCCCGATCTTCATCGGGTAAGAAGTCTCGACCGATCCGCGGCCGAATGCCGAGCATCGAGAGAAATCCATGAGTGATGACCATGCCGCGTATCCGCGCGGAATTGGCGCCGCCTACCAGGTTAAAATTCATGACATTGCAGGCTTCGAGCTGCTCGAAGACAGTGTTCTGCTTCTGCCAGTCGAGGAAATTGGCAGGCGAGGGGGAGAGGCGGGGGATTTCCGGCAGGTTCGTCTCCCATAACCACATAAGCCTGTCCTGGTCTTTATACGGATACGGGCGCAGCAGCACGGCATTCACCACGCTGAAGATCGCCGTATTCGCGCCGATTCCCAACGCCAGCGTCAGCGCCGCGACTGCCGTGAAGCCGGGATTCTTGCGCAACATCCGCGCGCCGTAGCGCAGGTCTTGCAAAAGCTCTTCAATCCATCTCACGCCGCGAGCGTCGCGGCTCCGCTCTTTCGCCTGCTCCACTCCGCCGAAAGCCTTGCGAGCAGCGCGGCGCGCCTCTTCAGGATTCATCCCCAGCCGGATGTTTTGCTCGGCCTGTTGTTCGATGTGGTATCGCAACTCATCGTCCAGTTCGCGCTCCATTTCTGATTTGCGCAGCAACGCGAGTAGCCGTGTCTTCAGTTTGCTATGCATTTCGACTCCTAAAGCTCTGCTCAGATGTGTGAATCACTCGATTGGGTTTAGCGCTTCAGTTCAACGTCCAGAGCGTCAACGAAGTGACGTCTTTGACGAACACCCGATTGCCCGAGATGGCCGGCTGGGCCCAGGTTGCGCTGTCGGCGACTGAGTAGCGTTTAAACGGTTCGAATCCAGCCCGGCTGCTCCGCGCCACTATCAACTCGGCGTCATCGTTCAGCATGAAGAGGAGATCTCCAGCTTTGACGACTGCGGTGTTTGACGCTTCGCGGGGCTGCCCCAGCCACAGCGTCTTGCCGGTCTTGGCGTCGATCCCGAAGAACTGTCCGCTCGATTTTTCCGACAAGCCGAACAGCGTGTCGCCGATGAGGGCAGGGTTGCACATAAACAGCGAGACCTCATTGTTTTCCCACACGACCTCGACCGCCCACTTGCCGTCGCGCCGAACCGGCTTGAGCGCCGTCACGGGATTTCTTTGACTGGCGACAATGATCGTTTCGCCAAACACAATCGGAGTTATCGCGCTGTCCGTGCCGCTGGGCTTCCACGGATGCTCCCAGAGCGGCGCGCCGTCTGCGACCGCGACGCTGATGACGCTTTTATTCGTCATCGACACGATTTGGCGAACGCCTCCCAGCTCGACGATGATTGGCGACGCATAGAGGCCATCGCCGTTCGCCGTCCAACTGACGGCCCCTGTGTTGGCGTCATAAGCAGTCAGCGGACCGTAACTGCCGGGGTGGAGGATGACCTTGTCCTTGTCGCCGACGGGTGACGCGGCCATGCCGAAATACGGATGCTCCGCCGGCGCGGGCTTCTGCCACAGGAGTTTGCCCGTCGCCGCATTGAAGGCTGAAACGGCGCCGCTGATGCCGACCGTGTACAGTTTGCCGTTGTGAAAGAGTGGCGTCGCCTTGGGCCCGGCGCCGTGCTTCGCCGCCGCATCAGCGGCCTTGTATGGAGCCGGGTAATCGGTCCGCCAAATGAGTTTGCCTGTCGCGGCGTCGAGCGCCGTCATCGTTTCGGCGCCGTCGCGCCGGGTGAAGGCGTAGACGGTTTTGCCAACGACGATGGGCGTCGCGTAGCCTTCGCCGACCTCGACCTTCCATTTGCGCGTCAATTTTTCCGGCCACGCTTTCGGTTCCTTGAATCCACTGGCCGCGCCATCGCGGTTACGCCCGCGCCACTGCGGATAATCCTGCGGAGAACTTTGAGCGGAAGCGGCCGCCGTAGACACGATCAACACAGCGACGGCCATTAACAACGAATGTAAGTGTTTGAACATGTTTCTCTCCAAAATGAATCGTCAGTTGTAGCTTCACTCGCGCAGATTGAAACTTTGTCTATCTACTTACCAATTTCAGTCGCGCCGCAGCGCGACCAACGGGTCCACCTGCGTCGCCTTGCGGGCGGGCAGGTAGCAAGCCAGCAGCGCGACGCTGAACAACAAGAGCGAAACGCCTGCGAATGTCAGCGGATCGGTCGCGCTGACGCCGAAAAGTAGCGTCTTCATCAACCGCGTCAACAGCAATGCGCCGGCCAACCCAACACCAACTCCGCCGAGGGCCAGCGCCATGCCATGCCCGACTACCAGTTTCAGCACGTGTCGCCGCTCTGCTCCCAGGGCCATACGGATGCCGATCTCGTTCGTTCGCGCGGTAACCGCATAAGACATCACGCCGTAAATTCCCACCGCCGCAAGCGTCAGCGCCACGACCGAGAAGACGGCGAACAGGGTGGCGTAAAGACGCGGCTGCCAGACCGATTCGGCGATGACTTCGCGCATCGTCTCCACGTGCGTGATGGGCAGGTTCGGGTCCATTTCCTTCACGACGTTTTTAACGGCGGGGATCAGCGATTCCCGCGGCAGATTCGAGCGGACGACAAGCGTCTGGAATCCGACCGGGTTTTGCAGGTTTGGGACGTAAACCATTTTGCGCATCGCCGCGTCAAGCCGCTCGTGTTGAACAGTTCCGACCACGCCGACGATGGTGTGCCAGGGAGCGTTGTTCTCGGGGGGACCAAAGCGTATGCGTTTGCCGAGCGGGCTTTCGCTCGGCCAGTACTCGCGCGCCAACCGTTCGTCAACGATCGCCACGCGTGGCGTGTCGCGTGTGTCGGCGTCATTGAACGCGCGTCCGGCTAGCAGCGGGATCTCCATTGTGCGAAAGTAATGCGGTGTTATTCTGCCATCGTTGATTATGGGGGCCTGGCCAAACGGCAATGCGGGCTGTCCTTCAACTGTCAGGCGCTCGTCCCAACTTTCACCTATACCGCTCAATGGCAGCGGGATGATGGCGCTGGCAACCTCCACGCCGGGCAGCGCGTTCACTCGTTCCACCAATTGGTGGAAAAAGGATGCGCTGCCGCCACGGTATCCGGATCCCGTTACGGTGACGCGCAGCGTCAGTACGTTGTCGGGATTGAAACCCAGCCTGACCTGTTGCAGACGCAGAAAGCTGCGCATCAAGAGCCCTGCGCCCGCCAGCAGGATCAGGGCGAGCGCGACTTGCGCCGTAACTAGCAGTCGCCGCAGATGCTGGCGGCTTCCGCCTGCTGCGCCGCGCCCGCCGTCTTTGAGCGTTTCTATCAAATCAATGCGCGCGGCGTTCCACGAAGGCGCCGCCCCGCAGGCGAGGCTTGTCAACAGCGAGACGGCGAGCGTGAATCCAAGCACGCGGCCGTCCACGTTGAATTTCATCCAGAACGGAAGTTCGGCCGGCAAAGCGGCCAGCAGCAGATTGAGCCCGAGCCAAGCCAGCGCCATTCCCACCGCGCCGCCCAGCACGCCGAGCAGCAGGCTTTCGCAGAGCATTTGCCTGACGATTCTGAAGCGTCCCGCGCCCAATGCGGCGCGAATGGCCATTTCCCTTCGCCGGGCTGCGGCGCGCGCCAGGAGCAAATTCGCGACGTTTGCGCACGCGATCAACAGCACGGCGCCTACCGCGCCGAGGAGGATCCACAATCCTCGCCGATAATCTTTGACCAGATGATCGCGCAGCCCCGTGACCCTCACGTCCAGGCCTTCGTTCGAGGCCGGGTATTGTTCTGCGAGACGGCGGGCGATGAGGCTCATTTCGCTCTGCGCCTGTTCGATCGTGGCGCCCGGCTTGAGGCGCGCAATCGCGCCCAGCCCATGCATCGAGCGCGACCACCTGGCGGCGTGCGCCAGCGGGGCCCAAAAATCAACCGCTCCGGGAAACTTGAAACCGGGCGGCATGACGCCGACGACCATCCACGCGCGATTGACCAACGTGATCGTTTTGCCAAGGATTTTTTGATCGCCGCCGAAGCGTCTCTGCCACAGGCCGTGACTCAGGATCACCACACGATGGCGCGCCGGCTGGTTCTCTTCCGGCAGAAACGCGCGTCCCAGTTGCGGAGCTACGCCAAGAGCCTCGAACAACCTGTCCGAGATAAACGCCCCAGACAATTCCTCCGCGTCGCCAACCCCCGTCAGCGTGAACGTGATGTCCTGATAACATCCCAGGTCCGAGAAGGCCTGGTTCTGCGCGCGCCAGTCCAGATAGTTCGGCCACGAGACCCCGAGCGAAGCGCCTCCGCGATTCGTCGCAATCTCGTCGAGCAACACCAGCCGTTCCGGTTGTTGAAAGGGCAACGGGCGCAGCAAAATTCCATTGAAGAAGCTGAAAATCACGCTGTTCGCGCCGATGCCCAGAGCCAGCGTGATGACGGCGATCAGCGTAAAACCGGGCTTGTTGAGCAACATTCGAACGCCGAAGCGAATGTCTTGCCAACAGTTTTCAAGCCATCTCACGCCGCGAGCGTCGCGGCTCCGCTCCTTCGCCTGCTCCACTCCGCCGAAACTCTTTAGCGCGGATTGCTTCGCTTCTTCGGGATTCATCCCCAGCCGGATGTTTTGCTCGGTCTGTTGTTCGATGTGGTAGCGCAGTTCCTCGTCCAGTTCGCGCTCCATTTCTGATTTGAGCAGCACCGCGCGTAGCCGTGTCTTCAGTTTGCTAAGCATTTCGAGCTCCTCATTCACATCTGAGCGCGATCAGCGGGTCTACCTTCGCCGCCCGCCGCGCCGGAATCCAGCAGGCCAGAAACGCTACTAACGTCAGCAGCAGCGCGCTTATGACGAACGTTGTCGGGTCTGTCGCGCTCACTTCGAACAACAAGCTCTTCATCAACCGCGTCAAAGCCACGCTGGCGCCTAACCCGATTGTCATACCCGCGACGACCGGCAGCATCCCTTGTCGGATCGCCCACCTGAACATATCGATATATTGAGCGCCGAGAGCCATTCGAATCCCTATCTCG
>DATEMG010000466.1:0-4296 GCA_035275805.1 Blastocatellia bacterium | reverse complement strand
CCAAAAAGATCAGCGTCAATCCGCGCCCGTCCGCGTCATCAGCGTTCTATTTACCCGTTCACTGATTTGAAACCCGCTGACACAGCGCCTCCTGCAATTTTGGCGACCGAACATGAATTCCGCCGCCAATTGTTCTATCCGCTAACTGCAAACCGATCTAATTCTTTTTCACGACCGGTTGCCGGAATGAGCGCTCAACCATGTCGTTCACATCTGTGGAAACCGGCCCGTCTCGCCACAACCAGCGCATCATCTCCGGCATAATCATGCCGCCGTATTTTTGTCCGTGCAGATTCATGCTCCATGAGTAATTCACATCGTAGCCCTTCTGCGTGAGCGCCTTCATCAAACGAACGTTCTGATAAAACCAGTCGCGCTTCTCGTCGTACACACCATCACGAAGGCCACGATTATCGTTCCGCCCGTCGCATAAATAGACGCGGATCGGCTTCTTCTCACTGGCGAGCACTTTTTCTGGATAGACGTGTCCGCCTCGCAGATTCACGAAACTGCCCACATTGCTCAGCACTTTTCTGAAATGGTCGGGACGCTCCCAGGCGACCGTGAAAGCAGCGATGGCGCCCGAACTAGAGCCGCCGATCCCATGCATCTCAGGGTCTTTGGAAATGTTGTATTCCTTGTACAGCGCCGGCATCAGTTCTTCAGTGATCACCCGCGCGTACTTATCATCGAGCGAGTTGTATTCCGTGCGGCGGTTCGTCGTGCGATCTCCCCATTCTTGCAAATTGGGTTCGGGCTGCTCCGGCGTGCGCCCAGGATTGATGAACACGCCGATCATTACCGGAATCTCGCGCCGGTATATCAGATTGTCCATCACGTGATGCGCGCGCATATCGGCGTTTTCGTCTTTGAAAGCCTGACCGTCCTGAAAAACCATCAGCGCGGCCGGAACCGCGGGATCGTACTGCGCCGGCACGTAGACCCAATAGGTGTGCTGCGTGCCGGGATAGGCGTTACTGGGAAGCGTGTACGGCCCACGAATCTCGCCTTTCGGGACGCCTTCCTGCGGCATCGAGTCGGGTCCAAGCCGGTATTGAGAATTCGGGTTCGGACCGGGAGGCATCGGCTGTTGGCCGCCGCCTCTCCCCGATTGCTGTCCCTGATTGGATTGTCCCGGGGCCGTTTGTGGCGCTGGAACCTGAGAGAGAGCTATCGCCGTCGCTCCCAAAAATACCAGGCTGATGACGTATGTTGCCGTTTTTCTCACTTATTTCTCCTCAGAAAATCGTTGGTAGTCCCGCCTTTAGGCGGAAGCGTTTGGCGTCACTGAATGGATCCGCACCCGACGCTTCCGCCTAAAGGCGGGACTACGAATTGCGCGTTTTCATTGTTTCTGGTCGTCATCGTGATGACTTGAATGATTCTTGTTGCAGATGTATTTGCATGAACTTCAGGAATAGATCCCAATCGGACGGAATGGTTCCATGTCCGCCCGCATGCATGGCATAGCCGAGCGTGTGCAAGATCGGCTGTCCGGCGGATGGCATTTGCTCCGTGCCCAATGCCTGCTTGCCTAACAATCGGAAGACAGGCTCAGCAGCGACGGCGGCCAGGAACTCGCCTTTCGGATCAGACCAGACGTCAGTATCGCCGGTTTGCAGCAACACTGGCCGTGGCGCGATCAACGCAATCAGCATGTGCGCGTCTACAGGAAACCGATCTACCTGGTCGGCGTACTTCCGGTAATTGGCGCAAAACTGATATGGGTATCTTGTTGGCTCGGTCAGATGTTTGATCGTCTCGCCGTAATTGCGCCTGCTCAACGCCGCGCCGCCCTCGCCCGAACAACTGGCTATGACCATCGCGAAGCGCGGATCGTGAGCGCCCGCCCAGAGCACGGTCTTTCCCAGGCGCGACACGCCAAGGATGGCGACGCGCTTGGCGTCAACTTCCTTGTCGGTTTCCAGATAATCCATCGCGCGACTCAATCCCCACGCCCAGGCCGCGATCGCGCCCCATTCGTCAGGCGCGGGCTCCGTCTGTCCGGATTTGAGGTAGAGCGAGCGCGCGCCGTAAGGAATGCCGCCTAGAAAGTCCGGGTCAATGTCGCCGTAATAGACCGTGGCCACGCCGATGCCTTGAGCCAGAAACGGCGCGACGTTCAACCTGCCTAGGTTCGAGCCTCTGGTCGCTGGGACTCTCTTCTTCTCCCGGTTCCAAACCTCGCCCGGCTTAACTCCGGGATCATCCACGACACTCATGTTCGCCGAAAAACTCAGATTCAGCAGCAGTGGAACAGGCTTGCGCGCGCCGGCGGGCAGGTAGATCAACAGATCCATCTTCGGCCCCGCTTTGTCCCGCGAGAAGTAGACCGTCACCTGTTTGCGAAGAGCCTTCCCGTCCAACGCGGCGGCGCCCTTATCGAAAACGTCGAAGCTCATTCCAGCAGGGCGCCCCGGGCTGCTGCCAAACTGGTTCTCCTCGAACAATCGCACGATCTCAGGCCGCCGTTTTTTTATCCAGGTTTTGGAGTCGCGCACTTGAGCGCCGTTGTTTAGAGTTAATGGGTCCGGCATGGAGTATGTTCCAACACGCGACTCATCGTAGTTGACCGGAATGCCCGCGACTTCCGTGCGCGGCGCGTTCTGCCCGTGCGCTGCGCAAGCGGATAGCAGGAGCGCGGAAGTTAAAGCGGCGATTACACTGCAAAATTTAAATGACATGGCAATATTCACCACGGTTTGCGTTCGTTGAGATATTTGACGATGCGGCGTTTCACTTCCAACGCGTCGAACGGCCCCTGCGATTTGTAGAGAACCTCGCCGGTCGGATCGATCAGGATGGTGAACGGCAACGCGCCGTCCCAGCCCGGTTCGAAAGCCTCGATCAATTTGTACTTGTCGGTGTCGCCGAAGATCAGGTTCCTATTCGAAGCCTGGTGTTTCTTCAAAAACGCGAGCGCTTCGTCTTTTTCGTCCGGGAAGTGCGCCGCCACCGTGACGAGCTCGAAATCCCGCTGCCTATACATGCGATTGATCATCATCAGGTCCGGGAACTCGGTCACGCAGGGGCCGCACCACGTCGCCCAGAAGTTCACCAATCGCAGTTTCCCCTTGTCGTTCGGCGAGGCGTTCATCCGCAATCTGCGCATCCCTTCGGCGTCGGCAGGTTCGATCGTCACCGGTTCGGCGGCGATCCTGTCCCAATACTTTTTGATCTCATCGCCCTTCGACGCCCATTTGACCGAGCAGCCGAAGACGCGATTCTCTTTCACCGCGATATCCTTGCCCGCGAGCATGGCGTCGAGCGCCAGGCGAACGTCGCGCGCGCGCACGAACTTTTCGCGCTCGCTGTCGTCTATGCGCCCGACGTATTGCAGCTTGCGCTCGGCGTCGAAGATGAACGCGTGCGGCGTCGCCTTCGGGCCGTATGCTCTGGCGACGGCTTCATATTTGCCTCCGCCCAGCAGGTAGGGGAAATTGAACTGCCGATCGCGCGCGCGGATTTTCATCTCTTCGAGCGTGTCGCCCAGGTCGGTGTAGCCCAGCTCATCGGGCCGCACTGATCCTGGGTCATTCGGAGAGATGGCCACGAAGGAGACGCCCTTGTCCTTGTAGTCGGCCACCAGCTTCTTGACGCGCTCTTCGTAGTATTGCGCCGTCGGGCAATGATTACAGGTGAAAATCACCACCAGGATTTTCGCCTGGTCGAAGTCACTCAACTTCCAATTCTTCCCGTCCACGCCGGGCAGGTCGAAGTTCGGAGCCTTCGCGCCGATTTTCAACGTCGCGATCTCAGGCTCATCAGACGCTACAACCCCGGCCGTAAAGCAAAGGGTCAAAATTACCGCGAAGACTTTTCGCAAGATCATCATTCCTCCTCGATGAGCGGCTCTTTACGCCGCGGCAATCGCTTCAATTTCGAGCAACCATGCCTCATCGTAAATTCCCGTGATGATGACCGTCAGCGCGGGAGAACGCTCTCCCAACACTTCCATCCGCGCCTCGTAATTTTCCTGGCGATACCGGCGGTCGGATAAAAACGTCGTTACTTTGACCAGGTTATCAAGAGTCATCCCCGCCGCTTTGAGTTGGGCTTCGACATTGGCCCATACAAGCCGGCACTGGCTTTTGAAATCGGCAGGGACGTGGTCATCATTATCGGCGGGAACTTGTCCGCTGATGAAAAGCAGTCGGGACGCATTGGTCACCTCATGCGCTTGCGCATAAGACATCTCTGTTGGTTTGACAGGTCGGTGATTCATTCAGACAAGAATAATTCCCTCGAGGTCCGTTTTTTGAAGGCTCGCTGTATCAGTACCGCGAGCGGTAGCGA
>DATEMG010000465.1:0-4651 GCA_035275805.1 Blastocatellia bacterium | reverse complement strand
CAAATGTTCTAATGTGATTCGATTTTAGCGTTAAACCTGCACGTAAACATTCTTTGAAGGAGTGATATTCATGGCGCAAGCCACCCTATCAATTCCGGCGAGGAGATTTCATCAATCCCCAGGATGGATAGCCCCGAACGGCAGATTTTTTCCTTGCCCCTGTCACGAACATGATTCACAAGCCGAGGATTTGGCGAAGAAATACTATGCCGATGAAGCGAAGCGTAAATCGGGCACGCAGATTTTCGAAGAGAAGCGCTGGGTGAGGTTGTTGGAGAACGGCGCGTTTCGCGTCGGCTCCGACCTGCAGGCTCTGCCCAGAATCACACAGGCGCAGCGCGACACGCTCTTCGATCTGGTCAGCGTCAACAAGGAAAATGACTTCAGCCGCAGGCTGATGATGTGGCTCGATCAAGCGGAAGATTTTTAAAAAGAAGACGGCAATAGAACGCGGATGACGCGGACGGGCTCGGATCGTCGCGGATGAAACCAAAAAAGATCAGCGTCAATCCGCCCTATCCGCGTTTTCCGCGTTCTATGTCTTCAAAGCCATTTTGCGAGCGCGCTGCGCGGTAAGTATCAATGGCCATTTCAAGTCGCTCTGCCCCGCTTAAAAACGCGAAACAGGTAGTAGAGTGAGGGAAACAAGAGCGCCGACCCCGCCAGGAGGGCCCACCAGACGAGGCGCAGCGTGATCGCAGGCGCCGCCGAGTTATAGATCGTCACGTCGGGCACAATCAGATAAGGGTACTGCGCGGCCCCCCACCCCCACAGAATCAAGGCCACTTGCGCGGCCGCGCAAATCCTGGCGAGTCGGAATTTTCGCGCCCACAGGGCGTAGATCGCGCCGACAGCGAAGACCGCCGTGGAGCTTTGCAGTGGCCAGGTCCACCAACTCCAGGTCAAGGAGTGGCGGATCACCGGCGCGCCGTTCTCTGCGAGCAGGAAGACGGCGAGAGCCATCACGCCGACCGCGGCCGCCGAGGCCAACGCGCGCAGACGGAAATCTTCGCGCAGCGCTTCGTCTCTGGCCTCGAGCGTCAAATAGACCGCCGCCAGAAACGCGAACAGCGCGAGCGCAAAGAATCCGACGGCGAAAGGAAACGGCGCCAGCCACGGGGAGACGAAGGCCGCAGCGAAATCCGAATACTCGCCCCGAATCCGCCCTGACGAAATCGCGCCGACGGCCACTCCCAGCAAGACCGGCGTGATCAAACTGGTTATCGAAAAGACCCGCCCCCATCGCCGCTGCACGTCGTCCGTCTTTCTGTCGTAACTGCGGAAAGTGAAGGCCGATCCGCGCAACACAATGCCGATCAACATCAGCGTCAGCGGAATGTGCAGCGCTGTCGCGATCCCCGCGAAGGCTGGCGGGAACGCGGTGAAGAGGAGGACTACGACCAGGATCAACCAGACGTGGTTCGCCTCCCAGACCGGCCCTATGGCTTCGGCTATCAATTCGCGCTGCGCTCGCTTGCGCGAGCCTGAGGCGAACAGGTCCCACACGCCGCCGCCGAAATCGGCCCCGCCCAGCAGCGCGTAAAACGTCAGCGAGACCATCATAGCGCCTGAAATCAACGCATCAATCGAAAGCATATTCCCGACCTCGATTATCAGCGCCCTCCGGTTCGGCATAAACGCGCGGGCTTTCCGCCACCTGCCTGGCGAGCAACCAGACGACGACCGCCGCGAGAAAGATGTAGATTAACGTGAAAGTGACGAACGGGATTTTCAGCCCCGTCATAGGCGTGACCGCCTGGGCTGTTCGCATCACGCCTTGGATGATCCAGGGCTGGCGGCCCACTTCGGTCACCGTCCAACCGGCTTCAATCGCAATCAAGCCGAGCGGAGACGCGGCCACAACCGCGCGGAGAAACCACCGTGAATCCGGAAGCGATTTACGCCGCCACGCCATATAGGCGGCGCACAACGCCACCAGCGCCATCGCCGCGCCCGCCGTGACCATCACCTGAAACGCGATGTGGACTATGGCAACCGGCGGCCACACGTCTCGCGGAAAGTCTTCAAGCCCTCTCACGACGGCCTTGGGGTCGTGAAACGCGAGCAGGCTCAACCCGTAAGGAATCTCGATCGAATGAGGAGTGGTCGCGGATTCTTCATCGGGCAATCCGCCGATGCGCAGCGGCGCGCCCTGCTCGGTTTTAAACTGCCCTTCCATCGCGGCCAATTTGACCGGCTGATAGCGCGCCAGCATCTGCCCCAACAGGTCGCCGCTCACCGGTTGCAGTACTGCGCTCACACCGCCGACGGCTAGCGCGATCGCCAGCGCGTGGCGATGAAAAATGTTCCGGCGGTCTCTGAGCAGCAAAAACGCGTGAATGCCCGCGACCGCGAACCCGACCGCCGCATAAGCAGCGAGCAGCATGTGGATGGTCTGCCCCAACGCCGCCGGATTCATCATCGCGGCGATCGGATCGATGTCCACGGGCTTGCCGTCTATCAATCTGAACCCGGTCGGGGTGTTCATCCACGCGTTGGCGATGACTACGAAGACCGCCGAGGCCGCGCCGCTCAAAGCGACGATCGCGCCCGCCGCCAAATGCGCGAGCGGCGAAACGCGATCCCAGCCGTAAAGATATATTCCCAGAAAGATCGCTTCGGTGAAGAAAGCGAAGCCTTCGAGCGAGAACGGCATTCCGATGATCGCGCCCGCCCAGCGCATGAATTCGGGCCACAGCAAGCCGAGTTCGAACGACAACACCGTGCCCGACACCGCTCCGACCGCGAAAAGAATCGCGGTCCCCTTCGCCCACCTCTTCGCCAGCGTCAAATAAGTCTCGTCCCGCGTCCGCAGCCAGCGCCACTCCGCGATACACATCATCAACGGCGTCGCGACGCCCGCGACCGCGAAGATGATGTGGAATGCCAGCGACATCGCCATCTGCGAACGCGCAGCCAACAGATCATCCATATTCGCCTCTTCTATAGCGTTTGGCTCAGCCTTCTACTGGATATCCAGCCTTAACCCATGCGCTCGTCCCGCCGAGCACGTTGAGCAGATTTTTAAAGCCCAGCCGATCAAGGACGCTTGTCGCCGCGCTCGAACGAAAGCCACCCCCGCAGATGACCGCCGTCCGGCGATTCGGATCGAATTCGGACGCGCGCTCGCCAACTCGCGCCAGCGGCGCGTTGACCGCCGACGGCACATGCCCGCTGTTATATTCGCCCGGCTGGCGCACGTCGATCACCTGCATGTCCTTTTGCGAACTCAACAACTCGCTCAAATCGTCGACCGAAATCTGCTCAATCGCTCTCACGTCCAGGCCGGCGTGACGCCACTCGTCCATTCCGCCCGCCAGATAACCTATGACGTTTTCGATCCCAACGCGCGCCAGCCCGATCACCGCTTCATCAACTTTCGACTCGTTTTCGGCGACGATCACGACCGGCGCGTCGAATTTGATCAATTGTCCTGCCCACGAATCGAAAGGCCCGGCGAGGCCGACGTTGAGCGCGCCGGGAACATGCCCTGCGCCGAACTCTGTGTTCGCTCGCACATCCAAAATCGTCGCGTCGAGGCCAGCGAGTTTGTCGACCTCCGCAGGCCCGAGCGCCGCAGGGCGCGGCAATTCGGCGAGAGCGCGCGCGCCGGCGCGATTGATCTCGGCGTCTTTTGAAAAATAGGCAGGGACTTCCGGCAGGTCGGACGTCATCATTTTGACGAATTCTTCTTTAGCCATCGGCCGCAAGGCGTAATTGAACCGCCGTTGCAGTCCTATGGTCGACGACGTCTCGTTCGACATATTGCGCCCGCAGAGACTGCCCTTGCCGTGCGCGGGCCATACCTCGACCGCGTCGCCGAGTTTTAACAACTTGCCATGCAGACTGTCGTAAAGCATTCCGGCCATCTGCTCCGCCGTGAAGCCTTTCGAGCTGACGAGGTCCGGTCGCCCAACGTCGCCGATGAAAAGCGTGTCGCCAGTCAGGACTTTTTGCGGTTGACTCGGGGTCCCGGCGTCGGTGACCAGAATGGAGATGCTTTCAGGCGTGTGGCCGGGAGTCTCAATGACTCGGAGAACGACTTCGCCGATTCTGAACTCGTCGCCGTCTTTGGCGGGCGCGTAATCGAGAACAGCGCCGGCTTTATGCCCGAAGACGATCTTGGCCCCTGTGGATTCGGCAAGCTCGCGATGGCCGCTTACGAAATCGGCGTGCAGGTGCGTCTCGATCACGAATTTGATCTTCAGTCCTTCGGCTTCGGCCTCGCTGATGTACTGTTCGACGTCGCGCTGCGGATCCACGACCGCCGCTTCGCCTCCGGAGCCGATCAGATACGAAGCATGCGCCAGACACCCCAGATAAAATTGCTTGAAGTACATAAAACTCCCTTCATCGTATAAGATCAGGCGCTTTATAGTGTACCGCATTGGGGTGGACAACGCCTGCTGAGCTGGAGATAACGATAATCGAGCGAATCCGTTTGCGGTGAGGGCATATTGCGCTGAGTAGTGCGTTAACTTACAGTTATCAAAATTTGTTGAGGCGACGAGTCAGTACCGCGAGCGGTAGATACCGTGTTGGTTGTCAATCGGCCGCCGCATAATTTGGATCGTACGGCCGTTGATTTTTCAACACCCCGTGAGCAATGCGGACAAGCTTGTGCATGGCCGCCGCGATGATTTGCATTTTC
>DATEMG010000464.1:0-10693 GCA_035275805.1 Blastocatellia bacterium | reverse complement strand
TCGCTACCGCTCGCGGTACTGATCCGCGCCGTTATCTCGGTATGCCGTACATTGATTTGAAATCCGATTTAAAACGTCAACTGCCCGCCGTCAACGACCAGCGCGTGCCCCGTCACATAACTCGCCTCGTCCGAAGCCAGGAACGCCACCACGGCGGCTACTTCATCAGGTTCGCCGAACCGCGCCATCGGGATCTTATCGCGCAAATAAGATTGGGCCAGCTCCGGGTCGGCTTCCAGCACGGCCTGTGAAAGCTTCGTGCGGATCATTCCCGGCGCGGCGGCGTTGACGCGGATGTTGTAAGGCGCGAGCTCGATGGCTGCGGTCATCGTCAACCCGACCACGCCGAATTTCGACGCGTTGTATGCGACCAATCCGACTTCGCCGACCAGCCCGTTCGTCGAGGCCATGTTGACTATCGCGCCGCCGCCGGTTTTGATCATCAACCGCGCCACGACCTGGGTGCAGAGGAAGACGCCTTTCAGATTCACGTCAATCGTCCTGTCCCAGTTCTCATCGCCGGTTTCGAGCAGCGGCGCGGGAGGCGCAATGCCCGCGATGTTGCAGAGAACGTCAATCCTGCCTTGGCGGTCGAACACGGTTCTAGCCATGGCTTCGACCTGATCACGTATGGCGACATCGGTTGGGCAAGCCCAGGCCTGACCGCCTTCGTTCGCAATTTCAGCCACGGCTTTTTCGGCTTGATCGCCGTCGCAATCCGCGACGACGACCGTCGCGCCTTCACGCGCCAGTCGCAGGGCCGTCGCGCGCCCGATCTCGCCTCCGCCTCCGGTAACGATTACGATCTTCCCGGCAAAGCGCGTCTTCATAACTTTCGCCCTTCCAAAAATTCGACGATCCATTTGGCGACCACGGGTTCGTCCGTGTGTTGACCCAAACTCTCCAGGGCCGCCCTCACTCGTTCCTCGCCAATTCGTTCAACGCGATCGAGCAGCAATGCTTCGCTGTAAGCTTTCGGAAATTCGGGGTGGGCCTGTATGCCCAGCATAGAATCGCCGACGCGGAACATCGCCACAGGGCAATGATCGCTGCGGCCAATCACGACGCCGTCTTCCGGCAGCAGCTCGACCTGATCCTGATGCATGTATTGCAACGCGCATCTCGATTGTTCGGGCCGCATCCACAGTTCGCGCCTGATGATCTCGACGCCGCCCGCGCCCGCGCCCCAGCCCGTTTCAGCGCGCGCGACGCGACCGCCCAGAGCTTCAGCCATTATCTGGTGGCCGAAGCAGACGCCCACAAAAGGCTTCTTCGCTTCGTGAATTCGTCGCGTGAAATTCTTCAGCGCCTGAACCCAATCGATATCTTCATAAGCCGAAAAGCGCGATCCGGTGGTCAGGTAAGCGTCGCAAGCGTCCAGCGACGAAGGAAACTCGCCGTTGCAAACGTCGAAAGGCTGTAATGCGATCTGCGGCGCGTGGCTGGCGAACAAGGCGGCGAACATATCCCTGTAATCGCCCGCGATGTGGCGGAACCGTTCGAGGATATGATCGCATTCGAGCAGGCCGATTTTCATAGTGTCAGGTGTCAGGTGTCAGGTGTCAGGTTCCAGGTATGAATCTGCGAAACCACTCTCTTAACTGAAACCTGAAACCTGAAACCTGACACCTGGAACTATAAAGTCAATCTCAAGTGGAAAGATTTCGGGCGAGTGAATGCCTCGAAACCCAGTTTCGACAACGTACAGCCGCGCCCCGAATCCTTAACGCCGGTCCACGCCAGCGCCGGGTCGAGATAATCGCATCGGTTCATATACCACGTGCCGGCCTCGACCCGATCGCCGATGCGCAGCGCCGCGTCGGTGTCGGTCGTCCAGATCGAAGCGGTCAAGCCGTACCGACTGTCGTTCATCAGCCTGATCGCCTCTTCGTCGTCTTTTACCGGCATTATGCCGGCCACTGGCGCGAAGGTCTCTTCGGTCATCACCAGCATCGAGTGATCTACGCCGACCAGGACCTGCGGCTCAAGATACGGCGTGCCTTCCTGAGCGACGGGAAAGAGCGCGGGGTCTATCATAGCCCTGGCGCCTTTCTTGAGCGCGTCGGCTATGTGCGCCCGGGCTTTGTCCGCAGCGTCTGCGCGAACCATCGGCCCGAGCGTCGTCGCGGGGTCGAACGGATTGCCCAGCTTGTACTGTTTGGTCATCTCGACGAAGCCTTCGACGAATCGATCGTAAACATCGCGATGAACGTAGACGCGCTCGACGGCGCAGCACGATTGGCCGGAGTTGAACATCGCGCCGTCAACCAGGTTCTCGATAGTCGCCGGCAATGGCGCGTCAGGCCGCACGTAGGCCGGGTCTTTGCCGCCGAGTTCCAGCCCCGTCGCTATGAACCTTTCGCCTGCGGCGCGCTGCACGGCGTGGCCGCCGGCGACCGACCCGGTGAAGGCGACGAAGCCGACGCGCGAATCTTTGATCACTTCGGCCACTTGATCATGATCGATGTGCAGGAATTGAAAGACGCCTTCGGGCAAACCGGCGGCCTTGAACGCTTCGGCGTAACGTTCGGCGACGAGCGGCGTCTGCGGCGCGATCTTCAGGATCACGCTGTTCCCGGCCAGAATAGCTGGAACCAGCGCATTGACCGAAGCGAGCCAGGGATAGTTCCACGGCGCCAACACTAAGACCACGCCGACCGGTTCGCGGCGGATGAAGCGCCGGAAGTTGTCCTTCGGTTCAAGCTCGATGTCGGCCAGTTCGCGCCCGGCGATTTCAGCCATGTAATTGACGCGCTCCTGAAACCCTCTGCGGAGTTCATTCGGGCTATAGGCGATCGGCCGCCCAATCTGCCAGGTCAATTCCTCGCCGATTTCGTCGGCGCGTTCGACGATCCAGTCGAGCATCCGCTTGCAGGCCGTCGCGCGCTCTGCGACCGGAACGCGCTTCCACTGGGCTTGCGACGTGACGGCTTTGGCGAGCATGTTTTCAATTTCTCGCGAAGTCGCAAGTTGACGCTCGGCGTAAATGGAGCCGTCAACCGGGCTGATCGTTTGTTGAAGATTTGCAGTCATAGAAGTCAGTTTGAGCTTCTCTTCCGAATGAATTTGTACGCGGGGGCATTCTGTAGATTTTCTTTTACTATGGCCTTTATCTTGTCAGCGTCAGGCAAAGTGTAGGCTTTGTCGAAAAACTCCCAGCCCTCTTTCTCTTTGCCCGTGTATAAGAACCGTAACAGCACATTCAGTCGCGAGGCCAGGTATTGCTCTCCAGGCGCCGTTGGAAGGTCGCTCATATCAGCTTCGATATTTTTGAGGAAATAATCACGATAGCGATGATTGGCCGGGAGATATCTCCCCGCTCGCTTGTCGTACCTGAAAAACACTGTGGGAAGAGGCGTGTACATCATCGAGAGCTGATTAAACTCGTTGTAAAAACTCTTTACGTACAACCCGATTTCATAAACGCCATCGCCGTCTAAATCAACCGCCTGTACCTCTTCTCTACCGACCTCATAATCTCCACTGTCAAACAGAACCTTGGGATTGGCGGCCAACTCAACAATCCAATGTCTTCCGGTTCTGGGTAGAGTTTGAGAGATTATCAACTGCTTCGTATTGCCTCCTAGCAGAGGGAACAGCCCAATATCGATCGCATTCCCGGGCCCGCCATGTAAATGTGGGCTGTCAAACTTAGCTACCATCCTCCCGCTCTTTTTTATGACGGCATAGGAAAATTCTATTGGCTCGCTCTTCGTGATTGTTGCGATGTCGAACCCGTTGTATGAAAGCGACTCATCCCTGGTGAAAATGTCGCTCATCAATATCTCTTCGGGCTGCGCTGGCGCGGACGGGGTTGGCGTCGCCTGTGGAGAATGACGCGCATCCGGAGCCGATGGCGGTTTCTCTGTGTCGGTGGCTGATTTCTTGCAGCCGACCACAAATAAGACGACCGCTATCATTGAAAGTTGTGACAAGACCCGAATCATCACATTTTATTCAGGCGTCACATAGGCCGCTGTAATCCCACCGTCGACCATAAAATCTGTTCCCGTGATGTAGGACGATTCATCCGACGCCAGGAACAGCGCCGCCTGCGCGATCTCCTTCGCTTCGCCGAAGCGCCCCATCGGGACGTGTACCAATCGGCGCCGCTTCTTCTCTTCGGTGTTCAGGTAGCTCATCAGCAGTTCGGTACGCAGAGGCCCCGGGCAGAGCGCGTTGACCCGGATGTTTTCGCGCGCGTGGATGACGGCCAGCTCTCGCGTCAGGGCGAGCACGGCGCCTTTGCTGGCTGTGTAGGCGATTTGGGGCGTGGCCGCGCCCATCAACGCCACGAACGAGGCGGTGTTGATGATCGAGCCGCCGCCCGCGCGGCGGAGCGCCGGTACGCCGTATTTGCACCCCAAGAAGACCCCCTTGGCGTTGACGTTCATCGTCAAATCCCAGACTGATTCTTCGGTGGTGACGGCGTTGTCGTCGGAGTGATGCATGATCCCGGCGTTGTTGAAGAGCGCGTTGAGCTTGCCGAACTCTTTTTCAGCCGCGGCGACCATCAGCTCACAGTCGGCGGCCTTTGAAACGTCGGCGTGAACGTAGACGGCGCGGCCTTCCTGCGACCTGACTAACTCAACGGTCTCGTTTCCGGCCTCGTCGTTGACGTCGACGACGACAACGCTCGCGCCCTCTCTGGCGAAGAGAAGCGCCGATTCGCGGCCGATGCCGCCGCCCGCGCCGGTAATTAATGCGACCTTGTCTTTTAACCTCATAATTTATCTTTTAATCACTTTCCTGACCGCTTCATCGCGTCCCTGGCCGATTTCAGCGGCGATGCGCGCGATCAACGCGCGTTCTTCGTCGGTGACCCCTCCGGGCCCAAAAATGCCGCTTGAAACCGCCGAAGCGATTTGACTGCAATAAGTGATCAGGTCTCTGCGGCCGGCCAGGCGCTGTTCTTCCGGTAGAAGGTCGAAGATGACGCGAATGGCTCGCAGCGAATTATCGAAGAACCTCTCCGAAGGCCTGTTCTCCAACCAGTGTGACAGCATTTCGTGCGCCACGCCGTCGGGCGGGACGCCTCGGGCCTCCGCGATTTTGAAGATCATCTCGCGTTCGCGGTCAGCGACGCCGCCCTCGGCCCAGGCCACCTCTACGAGCGGGACTATGGGCAGCAGCGGAATCGTCTCCGACGTGTAGCCCAGGTCCTGCAAGGCTTCGAGAACATCCTGGTCGTCGACGCCCATCATTTCAGCCATCTTCTGGCGGTCGGCCTCGCGCTCCCGGCGCTCGCGCAGCTTTTCGATCAGTTCCTGATTCTTCCTTCCAAAATACTCTTCTTCTAGCCAATGTTCGCGTTGAGCGAATTTATCTTTCTCAGCCATAACGCCCCCCCGTTCCAACCAGTTCAGAGTCGCCCGTCCCGCGCGGATCAGCGACAACAGGTTATAAGATATAAGATCATGTCGATTGAGTGGCTATTTGTCACTTCAAATCACATATATAAGTTTACGGATGTCAGGGCGAAGCGCAAACCGCCGTGGGCGCCGTACAGAGGCCAAGTTTGACAAAGCCTGTGTCCGTCGCTAAATTTCATATTTTCTACATCGTGAACGATCGCCCGCCAGGCACTCGCCCCGATGGATATTGAAGGGGAACACCATTATGACCGGAAACGAAGTTAGAACCACGTTCCTGAACTACTTTGGCAGAAACGGGCACAAGATAGTCAAATCGTCGCCGCTGCTGCCGGCGCACGACCCGACGTTGCTCTTCATCAACGCCGGAATGAACCAATTCAAAGACGTCTTCCTAGGCGCCGAGAAGCGCGATTACAAGCGCGCCGCGTCGTCGCAGAAATGCGTCCGCGCCGGCGGCAAGCACAACGACCTGGACGAAGTGGGCAAGACCGCGCGCCATCACACGTTTTTCGAGATGCTCGGCAATTTCTCATTCGGCGATTACTTCAAAGAAGACGCGATCCGCTTCGCGTGGGACTTGCTCGTCAACGAGTGGGGGATGGATCCGGCGCGGTTATGGTTTTCGGTCTTCGCGGGCGACGACGAAGTTCCGCCTGATGAAGAGGCAGAGCGGTTGTGGCAAAAGATGGGCGCGGCGAAAGAGCGCATCCTGCGCTTTGGTCGCAAAGACAACTTCTGGCAGATGGGCGAAACCGGGCCGTGCGGGCCTTGCTCCGAAATTCATTATTACCTCGGCCCGCGTCCCGAAGACCCGAATTTCAACAAACGTGAATATGTCAACGGGCCTGGCGATGAGACAGTTGAAATCTGGAACCTCGTCTTCATGCAATACAACCGCATCGAAGAGGCTCCGGGGAAGTTCAGGCTGGAGCCGCTACCCGCGCCTTCAGTTGACACTGGCGCCGGGCTGGAACGCGTCACGGCGGTGCTGCAGGGCGTGAAGTCGGCTTACGAGACCGATCTCATCCGCCCGATCATCGATTTCACGGCGAAACTCGCAGGCAAAAAATATGTCTATGACGACAGCGAGGACAGCGTCTCTATGCGAGTGATCGCCGACCACGCGCGCGCCACGGCCTTTCTGATCGCAGACGGAATCTTTCCGGGCAGGGACACGCGCGGTTACGTGCTGCGCAAGATCATGCGGCGCGCCATCTGGCACGGAAACAAACTCGGATTCAAAGACATCTTCTTCGCCAAAGTCACCAATTTCGTCATCGATCAGTTCGGCGAGTCCTATCCCGAATTACGTGAGACCCGCGGTGTCATTGAGCGCGTGGTGACGACCGAAGAGAAGCTTTACGGCTCGACGGTCGGCGCCGGACTGAATGTGCTCGAAGACGTGATGAAGAAGACCAGCGGCAAGGTCATTTCCGGCGCCGACGTCTTCAAGCTCTATGACACCTACGGGCTGAACTACGATCTGATTGAATATGTGGCCACGCAGCGCGGCTTCACGCTCGACCAGGAAGGCTTCGATGCCGAGCTTGAAAAACAGCGCCAGCGCGCGCGCGAATCGATGAAGGGCGGCGTGGCCAAGATCGTCAATCCTGTTTATCAGAAGATTGCCCAACTGGGGCAAACCGAATTTACCGGTTATGCAGGCACGGAGCTTTCAGGATCGAAGGTTACCGCGCTTGTCAGGAACGGCGAACTGGTTGATGAGATCGTGGCGGGCGCCGAGGCCGAGGTCGTTCTGGATCGCACGCCGTTTTACGCCGAATCGGGCGGGCAGGTAGGCGACGTGGGCGTGCTCGAAAACGAAGACGCGCGGTTGCTGGTGACCGACGCCTATTCGCCGACTTCGGGCGTGACCGTTCACCGCGTCACGGTCGAACAGGGCGGATTGAAAGTCGGCGAAACGATCAACGCGCGCGTCGACGCCGAAAAGCGCGCGCGCACGATGGCCAACCACACGGCGACGCACCTGTTGCACGCCGCGCTGCGCGAAGTCCTGGGGCCGCATGTCAAACAGGCCGGCTCGCTGGTCGCGCCCGACCGACTGCGCTTCGACTTCACGCACTTCGCGCCGCTGGCGCAGGAAGAGATCGCCGAGATCGAGCGCCTCGTCAACGACCAGACGCTCAGGAACACGCAGGTCTCGAAAGAGGAAAAGACTCTGGACGAAGCTCTGGCGGGCGGCGCGATGGCGCTCTTCGGCGAGAAATACACCGACCGCGTGCGCGTGGTCAGCGTGTCCGGATTTTCGACTGAACTCTGCGGAGGCACTCACGTCAACGCGACGGGCGACATCGGCGTTTTCAAGATCGTCTCCGACGCCTCGATCGCTTCGGGCACGCGCCGCATAGAGGCCGTCACCGGCAAGAACGCTTACGAGCGGTTCGCGCTGAGCGAATCGTTACTGGCCGAGGCGGCCTCCCGGCTCAACACCGCTCCGCGCAGCCTGCCGGTCGAGGTCGAACGCCTGCAATCGCAACTGCGCGACCAGCAGAAGGAGATCGAGCGGCTGAAGCTCAAACTCGCGCATGGCGGCGGCGGCGCCGAAGACCAGGTGACTGAAGTCAACGGACTGAAAGTGCTCGTCCGCAAAGTCGAGGGCCTGGGCAAAGACGCGCGGCGCCAACTGGCCGATTCGCTCGCGCGCAAAGTCGCGCCTGGCGTCGTCGTCCTCGGCGATGTCGACAACGGCAAGGCTTCGATTTTGGTGATGGTCTCCGCCGACGCGACGAAGAAGATTCAGGCGGGCAAAGTGATCAAGGAATTGCCCGGCGCGCGCGGCGGCGGCAAACCCGACCTGGCCGAAGGCGGCGTCGAAACGGACCAGCTCGATGAGGCGCTGAAGGCCGCGCCGCAAGTAATCGAAAGAATGCTCTCCTCTTGACCTCATCCTCGAAGTGGCGCGAATATCCACGAAGTTTACAAAACACCTTTCGTGGATATTCGCGCTACTTCGAGGACAAATCCACTATGAATAATCTTGTCACTTCCAACCTCACTCATCACCCCGGCCGCACACTGGCCAGCGTCATCGGCGTGGCGGTCGGCGTCATACTTGTGGTCCTCACGGTCGGCCTCGTGCGCGGCCAGTTACGCAACAAAGGGCAGCGCGACGCCAACATCGGAGTCGAAATCATGCTGTACAAGGGTGGGCATGGCCTCTCACTGACCTCCAAGGATATGATCATCTCGGAATCCGACGTCGAAGCAGTGCGCGCCGTGCCGGGGGTGGCCGAGGCCACGCCCGTCGGACAAGACATCGATATGGGCGCCAGCGGTGGCCTGGGCTTTCGCCAGGTCGACGGCATACATTTTCAGAGCTTCGCCGCCACAAGCAATCTGCGCATAGTCGAGGGCCAGCCGCTGCCGGAGTCTGGCGACGTCGCGATCATCGATTTCAAGGAGGCTGAGAAGGGTATCAAGGTCGGAGACAAGGTCAAGGCGCTGGGGCGCGACATGACCGTCGTCGGTATTTTCGAACCCGAAGCCGGCGCGCGCATCAAGATCCCGCTCGCGACGATGCAGGAAGAGTTGGGCGCGCCGGGCAAATGCTCGATGATCTTCGTCAAATGCCAGAACGCCGCCGAACAGGAGGCGGTAGCCGCGCGCATCCTCGATAAGTTCCCCGGCTACAGCTTTTTTCTGACGCGCGAACTGCCGCTGCTTTTCGCCAACGGCATTGCAGCCCTCAACGTCTTTCTCAACGTGGTGAAGGGGCTGGCGACGGTGATCTCTCTGCTGATCATTCTGCTGACAATGTACACGACGGTCGCCGAGCGCACGCGCCAGATAGGCGTTATGAAATCGCTAGGCGCGTCGAAGTTCTGGATCGCGTGGGTGTTCGAGAAAGAGGCTTTGCTGATAAGCCTGCTGGGCGTCGTGCTCGGCCTGGCGATCGCCATCCTGGCGCGCTACGCCCTGGTCAGCGGCCTTGGTATGAATATCGACCTCGAAGCCAACTCGATCATTTACTCCTCGGTCGCCGGCCTTGGCGCCGGGCTGTTGGGCGCTTTGTACCCGGCGATGCGCGCCGCGAGCCAGGACCCGGTAAAGGCTCTGAGCTATGAATAAGAGGATCGAGGATCGAGGATAGAAGATCGAGAACCGCCTTACACGCGATGACGCGATCCTCAATCCTCAATCCTCAATCCTCAATCCTCAATCCTCGATTTAGATGAACCTTCGCTCGCGCCTTCTCGCCTTCATCTCCGCGCTTATTGGGCTGGCGCTTTTCATTTATGTCATCAAACAGACCGGCTTTTCCGAAATCGCGTCAAATCTGAGCGCGGTCGGCGCCGGATTCCTATTAATACTGGCCGTTTCATCGACTCGTTATCTGTCGCGCAGCCTGGCATGGTTGCGTTGTATGAATCCCGATGAACGCCGGGTCGGATTGTGGGCGCTGTGGCGGGCGAGGCTGGCCGGCGAAGCTGTCGGCGATCTGACCTTCGGGCCTGTGGTGGCCGAGCCGATGCGGCTTATAGCGCTCGGCGACAGGCTCTCGCTCTCATCTGGAATATCGTCGCTGACGGTTGAAAACATCGCTTACGCGGTTTCGAGTTGTCTGATGGTGATGGCCGGAGCGGTCGCGTTGTTGGCCAGCTTCGGCCTGAATGAATCGGTGCGGACGGCCGCGCTCATCGCGCTCGCCGTAGTGGTCGCGCTCATCGCGGCGCCGGTCTTGACCATCAGCCGCCGATGGAAGATAGGGTCGAACCTGCTTTCGGCCCTGACAGGCCTCGTCGCGAGCGATGAAACCAGGCGTGGCCGAATCGAATCGAAGATCGATCGGCTGCGCGAACTCGAAGATTACGTCTTCGATTTTTACGCGAGGCGCCCGCGCGATTTCTTCATCCTGGTGTTGTGCCATGCGGCCTTCCATCTCGCAGGCGCAGTGGAAATTTATCTGACGCTGCGGTTGATGGGACTCGGCGTGGATGTCGGCGCCGCATTCACATTCGAGGCGGTCAACCGGGCGATCAACATGGCCTTCGCCTTCGTCCCGGCGCTCGTCGGAGTGGACGAGGCCGGCACCGGGGCGCTCGTCAAGGCCGCCGGATTCGGTTTCGATCATGGCGTGACGCTGGCGCTGATACGCAAAATCAGAATGTTTTTCTGGATCGGAATCGGATTGGTTTTCCTCGCCTCGGCGCGAAAGGGAAGCGGGAAAGAAAGCAAACGTAATGAAGAAACTAATCGTAAACGCGGATGATTTCGGGCTGACCAATGGCGTCAATCGCGCGATCATGGAGGGCCATGCGCGTGGCGCCATCACCAGCGCGACGCTGATGGCCAACATG
>DATEMG010000463.1:0-3696 GCA_035275805.1 Blastocatellia bacterium | reverse complement strand
AGAGCGAATTTCTATTGATCATCGCCGCTCCCTCACGGCCGCGTCGCTGTGCGGGGCTGACAAAAGTCCATCCCGCCATTTTAAATAATCACTATGGCTTCTTCGCAGCCGGTGGGGCGGCTCCGGCCGGGGCCGGGTTGGCTTTGTTGTACTCCTTGATGAAGTCCTCTGTGATGTCTGTGGCTTGAGAGGCGAAGATCAGAATGCCCGCCTGTTGCGCCGCTCCGACTTCGAGCACCATCACAATGCCGCGCTGCTGG
Organism: Blastocatellia bacterium; assembly: GCA_035275805.1. Classification (GTDB taxonomy): domain Bacteria; phylum Acidobacteriota; class Blastocatellia; order RBC074; family RBC074; genus JAJVID01. The sequence continues at coordinate 3,436 of DATEMG010000463.1, read as the reverse complement.
CAGTAGACGTCGAGGAACTTGGTGACTTTTTCATATACCGGCTGGGCGAGTTCCGCCAAACGCCTCTGACCCAGCAGGTTGTAATCCTCTTTCTTGCGGTTGAGCGCCTTCTCCTTATCAGAGGCTTCTTCAGCCCACTGGCTGCGCACCTGGGCGCTGACGGCGGTGGTTTGAGTGTTAATCTTGTTCTTGAGATTGTTCAGGGCGTCCTCTTCCGCCTGCACTTCCTTCCTCTTCGGATCCAACTCTGTGTTGAACGCGTCGAGCTTGGCCCTCAACTCATTGATGTCAGCGCTGAACCTGCCCTGGTTGATATAGGCGAGTTTGCCTTCGGCCCCAGTCCCGCCGGTCGGAGCGCCGGTCGAGGCGCTTGGCGCGGGCGCCGCGGCGGTGGTCCGCGACGGTTGTGGAGTTTGCGCGAAGGCCGCCGGCGCGAACATGCTCGTGATCGCAAACGCAAAAATCATTTTCTTCATTGTCAGCTAGACTCCTTTATCGTCAATTTAGGATTGCAAAATCGGTTTGCAAACTCGGCCCGGGGTTACTTCGTCGGGTTCGCGGCCGTCTGAACCGGATTCGCCTTGTTGTATTCAGTTATGAAATCCCTGGTGATGTTCGCCGGCGGTACGAAGTATACGACGACGCCGGTTTCCTGCAAACGGCGCGCGTCGAAGAGCGTCGCTATTCCATGTTTGGAGCAATACTGTTCGAGGGACTTGCCGATCTTCTCGTAAATGTCGTCGGTCTCCGCCTTTTGACGTTTTTCGTAAAGGTCCTGCGTATCCTGCAGCGTCCTGTTGTACTCCTTCTTAAGTTGCTCGATCTCGTCATTGAGCTTCTGCGCCTGCTGGAGAGTCAAGGTCTTGTTTTCTTGCGCCACCTTCTGCTTGTTGGCGATCGCGTTCTGCATCGATTCCAGATCGCGCCCCTTCGCGGCGAATTCGGCCTGCAGCTTATCGAATCTCGCCTTAAGTTCCAGCACATCTTCGCGGAAAATCATTGAATCTACGAAGCCAACCTTCGTCTTCGTAGCGCCGCCGCCCGCCGCCTGAGCGAAGACGCCCGGAGCGGCGATAATTAGGAAAGCCAGGGTCAGTAAGAGTTTCATCTTCATTCTATCTAAAGTCTCCAATCATTTGATCGGTGGTTAGAGGTTGGTGGTTCGTGGCTGGCGGTCGGCGGCAGGCGCCATTATTTCCAACCGCCGACCACCAGCCACTAACCACCAACCATCACTAAAATGTCCTTCCGACGCTGAATCGGATCACGGTCCTTCGTTCGCGTAAAACAATGTCCGGGTCTTCGGTCCTGGGGTTGTAAGCCATTATCAACCGGAAGGGCACGTTGATCACCGGCATTTGAACGCGGAATTCCAGTCCGATCGAGGAGCGGATGTCCTCAGGCAGTCTCCATTTACTCTGCGAAGCGCGGACGACCTGGAAGTTCTGCGCCTGGCCCTGAAAGAAGACCGTCTGGTAAGTGTCGGGCAGGACTCCGTCCGCGTTCTTATCGCGATCGATATCCGCCTGCGTCGCCAACATGCCCTGCGGATTGATTATCACCCCGCCATCCAGAGTAGTGACCGCGCCAAGGGGAACGACCGGCGAGGCGACGAAGTTCGACGACGTTATCTGGTCGTTGTATTTGCGGAGGTTGAAAACCGTGCCGACGTCGGCGAACGCCGCGACCGACAGCACGCTGATGATCGGAACGCGGTACTCGATGTTGTAAATGAGTTGACTGTCGCCGCCGATCGGCGTAAGGAACGGCAGCGATCCGCCTGCTAAGTTGCAAGTAGGCTCATTGGGTACGGCGCATCTCCCCTCGGGCGTATCGAAGACGAGCTTGCTCAATACGCTCGGATCGACAGTCGCGTCAATAAACTGTCCTGCATTGTTCGGGTCCGGCTTCTTGGCAGTGAAGGGGCCGCGAGTCGAGAGGAAGTCATCGGTCCTCACCAGCGGCGAGATCGAACGAATGTTGTAACCCCGGATGTCGTATTCGCCGCCGAGGAAGAACCGCTCGAAGATCGGGATGCCGTTTAGGAACGAGAGCGAACGCGTGTCGCCCTGACGGGCGTTGAACGGCGTGCCGTAAGCGCGGATGTGATCGGCCTTGAAGCGCATCGCCAGCACGTGCGGTTTATCGGTCCGGCGTCTGAGGACCGGCTTGAAATACTGGAACTCGAGCTGCGGCTGGACCGTGTTCACGTCGCCGCCCAGGACGCCGCCCGAGACCGCGACGCCCAGCAAGAAGCTCTTGCCTCTCGTCGGATCGAGTTGGGCGTTCTTCGTGTTGAAATAGAGCGAGGGAGTGACGCGGCTTGTAACGATGGACGGTTGTGAGAAAAGGACTGCGACGTCGTTATTCAGGTCGGCGTCACGGTTGACCTCAGGGTCGGTAATCCTGCTGGACGTTAACGAGTACGACATGCCGAGGCTCGTAAACCGGGAGAATCTCTCGAATTTCCTGGTGAACAGCGCCAATTTCCCCGAAAGGCTGACGGAGCCGCCGACCGTCTGCTGGGTGAAGAGCGTATTAGCGTCGATCCCAGAGGTGCCGAAGAAGCTCGCATTGATCGCCCGCTGCGCGCTCTGGAAGTCGAAGCTATCTCCGAGGAACTGGTACTTCGAGGCGAAGAGCGTGAAGCCCAGGCTGACGGGCTTGCCCATCAGATACGGCTCCGTGAATCCGAAAGACACGCTCTTTGACCGGTTCCCCCCCGAGAGCGCGACGCTCAGCGATTCGCCGTAGCCCAGCAGGTTGTTCGTCGAATACTCCAACCCGAAGAAGCTACCCGCGTAGCCAGACACCCCGCCGTTGAGCTGGATCTGCTGCCGCCCCTTCTCCTTCACCTGCAGGTCGATGTCCACCGTCTGGTCCCGGTCGTTCGTCCGCGTGATCGCGTCCTTCTCCTTGATCTCGTCGAACAGCCCCAACTGGTTCAGGCGCAACATCGACAGGTCCCACAGCTGCTTGTTGTAGGCGCTGCCCTCGTCGATGACCACTTCGCGTCGCATCACCACGTCGCGAGTGTTCGTGTTCCCGATGAACTCCAGCCGCCTCATGGTGAACTGCCGCCCCTCCTCGACCTCCAGCGTCACCTCCACGTCCCCTTCCTCAGGCGTCTTGTCGATGAACTTCGGGATGAAATTTATGTCGGCCTGGATGTAGCCCTGCGTGCCGTACAGATCCTTGATCCCCTTGTAGACGTTCTCCGAGATCTTCTTGGAGTCCACCCACTCGCCTACCCTCATGCCGGAGTAGGCCGTCACGATGCCGGGCTGGAATAGGACCACGCCCTTCTCCTCGACCTTGGAAATCCTGTAGCGGCGTCCGACTTCTACCGGGATGCTAATTTTCAGCCCGGGACCGGACTTTCGGAACAGTGGCAGCGGCAACCCGCTCGAAACCTTCCCCGCCTCGTCCACCTTCG
>DATEMG010000462.1:0-5465 GCA_035275805.1 Blastocatellia bacterium | reverse complement strand
CGGCTTTTCAAAGCCGGGGGAGCAGTCACATAGTTGTTTTAGTCGCGGAGCGACGGTTGATTCCGATCATCGGTATCAATCGTCGCTCCGCGACTGAGGACGGATATGCGTTAGTCGACCCGGCTTTGAAAAGCCGGGCTAAGCTCACGTGGTCGCTCCGCGACCGGGAAGACGGTTGTTACATTTATTTCTCAAAGACCATTAGGTCCTATAGGTCCATAAGTCCCATAGGATTGGAGACAATACAGTTGGAATGAGAAGAGAGCGCGCGATCAGAGTCTGTCACATAGCCCCGTCGCTGGACATGACTGGGGGCCAATCGACCCAGGCGGCGCGACTGCTGGAAGGGCTGAAGGAAGCGCCGGAGGTCAAGGCCGAATTGTTGCCGATCAACCCGGCGTTGCCAGGCCCGCTGCGGCGATTGCAGCGGATCAAATACGCGCGGACGGTCGTCAACACGCTGGCCGTGCTCGTTCTTCTGATCTCCAGGTTGCCGCGATACGACGTCGTTCAGATCTATGCCGCATCGTACTTTTCGTTTTTCTTGACTCCGGCGCCTGCTGTATTGATCGCGAAACTCTACGGCAAGCGGGTGATCATGCATTATCACAGCGGCGAGGCGGAAGACCATTTGAGCCATTGGTACTGGATGGCCGCGCCGGTGATCCGGCTGGCGGACGTCGTCATCGCGCCTTCGGATTATCTTGTAGGCGTCTTCGCCCGCTTCGGGTTGCGCGCGCGGGCGATCTTCAACATCACCGCGCTGGACGAATATCGATTCCGTTGGCGCAAGCCTGTCCGCCCCATCTTTTTCACCAGCCGTTCGCACGAGCCGCTTTACAACGTGCCCTGCGTGCTGCGCGCGTTCGCATTGATTCAGCGGCGCTACCCTGAGGCCAGCCTCACCGTCGGCGGCGACGGCAGGGAGCGCCGGCGCCTCGAACAACTCGCGCGCGCGCTGAATTTGCGCAACACGACATTCACCGGACTTATTCCGTCAGGTCACATGGCGGCGGTTTACGACGCTCACGACATTTACCTGACGGCGACCGACATCGACAACATGCCCTGCTCGATCACCGAGTCGTTCGCCGCAGGGCTGCCCGTCGTGACGACGAACGCCGGCGGTGTGCCGTACATCGTGAGGCACGAAGAAACGGGGTTGATGGTCGAACGCGACGACCATGAAGCGCTCGCCGCAAACGCCATCCGCCTGCTCGAAGATCAGGATCTGGCCGCCGCCATCGCAAGCCGAGCTCGCGAAGAGTGCGCCCAATACGCGTGGCCGCAAATCAAAGGGCAATGGCTGGAGGTCTATCGCGCGCTGGCGCGTCATGAATGGGATTTATAGGACGTACAAGCCCTATAAACCCCATGAGTCCTATAAGTCCTAAAAACCCTATGATGAGTGACAAAACCAGAAAATTGGAGCGGGCGGAAGGAAATCATGGAGAGCGCCGGGCGTCGCTCAAACAAAGCTCGGATTTGCGCGTTCCGCCGAGGATATTCCGGCGCTATCAGGCGCCGCCCGCCGACACGCCTTTCGCGATCGAGTACGCGTACAACCTCCTCGGCGACGTGAAGGGCAAGAACGTTTTGGAACTCGGCTGTGGCGACGGCGAGAACACGGTTTTGCTGGCGCACCGGGGGGCCAGGGTCTGCGGAGTCGATCTTTCCGGCGCGATGATCAAGCTCGCCCGGCGACGCGCCCAGGTCAACGGCTTCGTCCGAGGGGTCGAGTTAGGCGTCGGATCGGCCCATGAGCTTCCGTTTCGTGACCGGTCGTTCGACGTGGTCTTCGGGATGGCCGTGTTGACGCGCCTCGATCTGGAGTTGGCCTCGCGAGAGGTCTGGCGCGTCCTGCGCCCCGGCGGGTACGCGATCTTCAAAGAGCCGGTCCGCAATTCGCGGCTCATCCGTATGATGCGACGATTGGTCCGCTATCGCCCGCCAGGCCAGACGCCGTTCGGGCGGCCCTTGACCGATCAGGAGTTGGAGCGGTTCGCGGCGGGCTTCAGCCAATGTCACGGCAGAAAATATCAACTGCCCTTCGTCAACGTCGCCAGGTGGTTCTCCGCCCTCGACGGCGTGGCGCCGCTTTTTTATCGATTGGATCACGCGCTACTCGAACGCGCCGAATGGCTGCGGGGGTACGCGACGGTCAGAGTAATCAAAGTCGTAAAGTGATGAACTATGTCGATCAGTCTTGAACAACTCGGCAAGATACGCGGCCTGAGCTTCGACGAGTTGCGGGTTCGCTCGCGCCAGGGGGCCTCCAAATTGCGCGACCGATTGCGGCGCGCGCGCGCGCCGGAGATGAGCGACGCGGAGCTTGCCCGCGAATTTCATCCCGTCTGGCGCGACGGGACCGGCGAAGAGTCCGCCGACAGGCTGCGCTGCCACATGCGGGCGAGGGGCCGCTGTTTCCTGCCCTCGCTCAGACAGCGGGGAAAGATAGTCGAGATGATGAACCGGCGCTTCCCCGCCGAACGCGACGCCATCATAAAAACGGCGGACTTCGCTCTCAGAGGAAAATTCTCGCTGCTCGGCCATGGCGCGTTGAGTTTCGGCGATCCGCCTTATTCGTCGATTGACTGGCGGCTCGATCCCGTTTCGGATAAACGCGCCCCGGTTTTGCATTGGAGCAAGCTGCCAGCGCTCAACCCGCTGGGCGTCGGGGACCCGAAAGTCGTTTGGGAGTTGAACCGTCACGCCCATTTCGTCACGCTGGGACAGGCCTACTGGCTGACCAACGACAACCGGTTCGCCGCCGGCTTTCGAGACCAGGTTTCCGACTGGGTCGACGCCAACCCGGTAGGGATGGGGATCAATTGGGCCTCCAGTCTGGAAGTGGCGTTCCGCACGATCTCATGGCTCTGGGCGACGCAGATGCTCGTCGATTCCAATGAGGTCACGCCAGATTTCTTCGCGCGGCTGCTGAAATCGCTGATCGAGCACGGCCGCCATATCGAGACGTATCTTTCGTATTACTTCAGCCCCAACACACACCTGACCGGCGAGGCTCTGGGGTTGTTCTACCTGGGCATGGCGCTGCCGGAGCTGGCCCGCGCCGACGGGTGGCGCGACCTGGGATTGCGAATTCTGCTCGAACAGGCGCGGAAACAGGTGCGCGCCGACGGCGTCTTTTTCGAGCAATCGTCCTGCTATCACCGCTACACAACGGACTTTTACACTCACCTGGTGGCGCTGACGCGGGCGAAGGACTTCAGGCTCGACCGCGCATCGGAGACGATAATCTGGCAGAAGCTGGAAGCGATGCTCGGCCACCTGATGTGGATCACACGGCCCGACGGGACCTCGCCGCTCTTCGGCGACGACGACGGCGGGCGGCTGATCAAACTCAACGACCGGGCGGCAAATGACTTCCGCGACACTCTGGCCGTCGGCTCGGCCCTCTTCAACCGCTGCGATTGGAAGCACGTCGCAGGAGACGCGCCGGCTGAGCTGTTGTGGTTGCTCGGTCCCGAAGGCGTCGAAGGCTACGACCAAATGAGGGCAGAACCGCCCTGCGGAATTTCCAAGGCGTTCAGGTCGGGAGGCTATTTCGTTATGCGCGACGGATGGCGACGCAATTCGAGTTTCGTATTGATCGATTGCGGGCCTCACGGCGCCGATACCGGCTGCGGGCACGCGCACGCGGACGCGCTCTCTATTGAATTCGCCTCGCGCGGCGTGAGCTGGATCGTCGACCCAGGCGCATACGTTTACGCCGCGGACCCGAAGACGCGCGACGAATTCCGCTCGACCGCGGCGCACAACACCGTGACCGTAGACGACCAATCGCAGTCTGTCGCTTCGACGCCGTTTTCGTGGCGCACTGCGGCGAGATGCCGCCTTCACGGATTCATCGAGCGCGGCGACACGATCTTCTTTCAGGGTTCGCACGACGGCTATGAACGTCTCAAAGACCGCGTCAAACACACGCGTTCTGTTTTGTTCGTCAAATCGAATGCGTACGCCGGCCTCCCGGAATACCTGATCGTGCGCGATCGATTCACCGCAAACAAACGTCACCGCTACGCCATCCGCTATCACCTCGCGCCCGGCTGCGAGGCCAGGCCCGGCGCGGACCGCGTCGAGGCCCGCCACAGGAGCGGCGTCGCGCTGACTATCAGGGTCATCTGCGAGACTGGCGTCAAAACCGAAATAACCGCCGGAGCGTCTGCCGAGGCGCCTGCCAAAGTAGAGGCAAAAGTTGCAGAAGGCTGGGTCTCGACCTGTTACGCGCAATGCGCCCCCGCGCCCGTCGCCCTGTTCGAGGCCGAGGGCGAGGGGACGCAGGAATTTCTGACCCTGATCTTCCCCGGCGACTTCGATCAGGCCGAGGCCTTAGAAAGACATATTCTCAATCGATGGTCGAAGATCACGGATCGAGGGTTACGAATCAAATGGGACCTATAGGACTTATGGAACCGATAGGACTTATAGGACCTATAGGATTCAAGCGTCCTATAAGTCCTATGAGCCCAATTGGTCCTATTCCTAAAAAGACATGGTAAAAGTTTTAAACGTAGTAGGCGCGCGCCCCAACTTCATGAAGATGGCGCCGATCATCGCCGAGATGAACGCTCGCGGCGGCGAGATCACACAGACTCTCGTTCACACCGGGCAACATTACGACGACGCGATGTCGGGGGCGTTCTTCCGCGATCTGGGAATGCCCGAACCGAGCGTCCACCTCGGGGCGGGCGGCGGGACGCACGCAGAGCAGACGGCGCGGGTAATGCTGGCCTTCGAGGGCGTAGTGGTCGCGCACAAACCCGATTGGGTGGTGGTCGTCGGCGACGTCAATTCGACACTGGCCTGCGCATTGGTCGCCGGCAAGTTGCGCGTCCGCGTCGCGCACGTCGAGGCTGGGTTGCGCAGCGGCGATTGGGCGATGCCCGAAGAAATCAACCGAGTCTTGACCGACCGGCTCTCCGACCTGTTACTCACGCCCAGCCCGGACGCCGATCAAAATCTCCTGCGCGAAGGCATAGCCCCCGAACGAATCGTCCGCGTCGGCAACGTCATGATAGACACGCTTTACCGGCAGATCGAACGGGCGCAACGCTCGACAATCCTCGACGAGCTTTCACTCAAGGCGCGTGGTTTCGCCGCGATGACCTTGCACCGCCCGTCAAACGTGGACTACCCGGACTCGCTGCGGCGCATATTTGCGGCCGTCGGGCGGATCGCGCGCGCGTTGCCAGTGGTCTTTCCCGCGCACCCGCGCAGCCTGCGCCGGATGCGCGAATTCGGCGTCGAACCACCGCCGGGCGTAATGGTGATCGATCCGCTCGGCTACCTCGATTTCCTGAAGCTGTGGAGCAATTCGAAGATGACGCTCACCGATTCCGGCGGTCTGCAAGAAGAGACGACGGCCCTGGGCGTTCCCTGCCTGACGCTGCGAGAGAACACCGAGCGCCCGATCACCGTCGAGCAGGGCACGAATCAAGTGGTGG
>DATEMG010000461.1:0-5776 GCA_035275805.1 Blastocatellia bacterium | reverse complement strand
GGTAGCGAGCGGACGTTAGCGGAGGCTACGCTCGCTACCGCTCGCGGTACTGATCCAGTCGCCTCAATCCAGATCTTTGTGGCGCCCAATATATAGATCTCAATAAAACCATCCAAAAGAGATGGCGAAAATGCCAATGACGCAAAAGTCGTCAACTCTGGCGTATTTCATACGGAGGATTAATGCCTGAAAAGACCCCTACAATCGAAGAATGGGGAAGGCTCTATGCGGCCGCCGGGCGCGTGAAGGGGATGGCGCCTTGGGGGTGGATGATGGAAGGCGACGTCTTCGGAGTGCGCAACCCGGAGAGGGATGAGATAGGGTTCGTCAGTGTGATGGGGGCCGGGGGCGAACATTTCGCCGTCGCGCTTTATCAGGGCGCCGCTGCGCTTTACGACTTCCTCGCCCTGAGCGAACCGGGCGGGGACGGGAGTGTGGACAGAGTCGTGGCGGGGCGTGTGCTCGAAATCCCTCAGCTTCAGGCGTCGTTTGAAGACCGTGGGCATTTGCAAAAGGAAGACCGCGATGTCATCAAGAAGCTCAGTCTAAAATTTCGCGGCGCCAATAGTTGGCCGATGTTCCGCAATTACGCGCCGGGAATGTTCCCCTGGTTTCTGACCTCGTCCGAGGCGCGATTTCTGACCATCGCGCTCGAGCAGTTGCTCGACGTCGCCCCTCGAGTCCGCGACGACGAAGACTGCTTATGTGGCGAGGAGGATAAAGAGTTTCTGGTGAGAGTCCCGCGCGTTGAGAAAGCCCGTCTGGTGTGGGAAGACAAAATCATGCCAGTGCCCGAACCAGACTTGAAAGACGCCGCGCCCGCGCCGCTCGACCCGCAATTGCTAGAATCGCTCAAACAATTGCCCGAGGTTACCAATGTCATCGAGATTGAGCTGGCGATGCTGCCGATGCCCGTGCGCGAGAAGAAAGAACGCCCCTTCTTCCCGTACCTGCTGATGCTTGCCGAAGCGAGCAGCGGGGCGATTATCGGCAGTGACATGTTGCAACCGCTGCCTTCGCTGGACGCGATGCGGGCGGAGCTTCCAACTAAAGTGGCCGAATATCTGCTGCAACTCGGCGTCAAGCCACTGATAATCGCCGTCCGCGCGGAGACGACCGCCCGGTCGCTCGCCTCGTTGGCCGATGAGCTGGGGATTCGTATCAAACTGTCGCCGAATCTGCCGGCGCTCGACAGCGCGATGGATTTAATGGGGCGGATGTTCAGATGAATACGACAGGTTCGGAAACTTCCGAGCTCGGCGGGCGTTTTAACCTTGTCAGAAAAATCTCTGCAAAGCCCTTTACAACGACCGTTCATTGCATCGACAGCCGAATTCGAGTCTGAATGATTTCAGGCTCGGATCAACTCAGTGACGTTCAACTTTAACCCAGTTCCGGAGGAGCCCATGAAACGTTCAGCAACATTGTTTTTGACGGGATTGATAATCGCCTGTTCAGCCTGCTACAGCTCAAGAAACGCACGGAATGCCGGTTTGGGTTCCGTCAGCTCCCCGTCCGACGCAGGACGGCCCGTGTCAGAATCTGTGGTCGTGGAAGATCGACAGGCGGACAGGAGTGCAATCGCGGCTAGAAAATCTATCGCCGGACCTGTAGCGCTATCGAACCAAGAAGGACTGCAAGGCCCGCAACAGCAAGTCTCGCTGGATTCAGCCGGCGCCGCTCAAGCCTATATGCGCAAGGTCATTCAGAACGCCGAGATGACCATCGAGACCGACAAGCCGAGCGAAGGTCAGCAGAAGATCGGCGTCATCGCCGAGAAACATGGCGGCTTCGTGGTCGTTTCGGAATCGAAACACAACGATGCCGCATCTCAGAATGTCGCTTCGACATTGGTCAACGTCGTCGTCCGCGTGCCCGCGCAGAAATTCCAGGCGGCGCTCGATGAGATTCGCGCCGTGGGCGGACGCATCCTCCACGAAAAGTCTTCAGGGCAGGACGTGACCGAGGAATATATTGACCTGGAAGCGCGCATCCGCACGAAGAAGGCGCTCGAGGCGCAGTTCCTGGAGATCATGAAGCAGGCGCGGAAAATTTCGGACGCGATGGAAGTGCAGACGCAACTCGCCGATGTCCGCACGGAGATCGAACGGCTCGAAGGCCGCCGCCGCTTCCTCGAAAATCAATCGGCGCTTTCGACAATCAACATCACGCTCCACACGCCAACCCCGGTAGTCGCCGCCGCGACGCGCGGATTTGTTTACGACCTCAAGGCCGCGTTCGGCGACGGAATGGAAACTGGAGCCGGGATATTCCTGGGCATTATCCAGTTTGTGATCGTGATGATTCCAGTGATGCTGTTTATTGTGATCCCCGCATGGCTTGTCTTCAAATGGCTGCGCAAGCGAATTCCCTGGCCGGTAAAAGCAGCGACTGTGAGCGTGACGGATCCCGGTGAATGATTCACCGAGAGCCGTTATTTTCTCTCGGCTGCACATTGAGCGTCATTTTTGTGGAGTGTGGTGCGGGTATTTCAAGGGGGGACGAATCATGGAGGTTGCGGTCAATAACGTATCAATCGGCGGTCTTCAATGTGCAGCGCGAGAGCAAATCTGAGGACGTTATAGAACGTCCTCAATCTTATTGCGGCCCTTGTGTGATGATCATTATCTGCAGTTATTAACATTCAGGCCGCAAGGCGAACATCAGATATAAATCAAACTCAGCCGAACTTTCAAAACAACGTCCAACTAAAAATTCTATTTATCAGTCCCAGCGAGGCTATTAGTTTGGAGTGAAGACTTTATTTGTCTTTCAACGTGACAAACTAAAGCAACGTCTGTGCCATCGCATGATGGGGTGACCACGAAGCGAGCTAAGTGAATAAATAGAAGAAGATACACTGCAGATCGAGGAAGCGGCGTGGTATGTCTGATCGAAGATGTGTCCACAACTGATGATGAGTTTCAGCGTCGCTGTCCACGGATGATGACAGGAGTAAACATATTGTCAAACTTGCTCGGCAAAGGTAAAGTACGCGCGGTCACAATGGATCTCAATCACCACTAGATTAATCAGTAAAGGAATAAGGAATAAAGAAAGGATTCTGCGATGTGGGGACGCATTGCGGTTGTGCATCGATTTCGTCTTCAACTTAATACGCTTCTATCCATAGTTCTGCTAGCTTCGGCGCTCCCGGCCTACGGGCAGGAGCCTTCTTGGGAACGATTGATCAACTCCGACCGCGAGCCGCAGAATTGGATGAGCTACGGCGGCAATTACGCCGCGCACCGGTTCAGCGCCCTCGATCAGATTAACCGCGAAAACGTCAAACAATTAACGCCCGTCTGGATGTTTCACACTGGCGAGTTGCGAGGCGGGTTGAATTCGACTCCGATCGTCGTCGACGGCGTGATGTACCTGATGGGACCGATGAACCGCGTGTTTGCGATCAACGCCGCAACGGGCGAAAAGCTCTGGAGCTACATCTACAAGCTGCCGCAGATGTCAATTCCCTACCAACCGGGGTCGCGCGGGCTGGCCGTGGCTTACGGACGAGTCTATTTCGGAACGCTCGACAACCACGTGGTCGCGCTCGACGCCAAAACGGGCCGCGAAATCTGGGACGTCGAAGTTGAAGACGTGCGCCAGTGTGGGTGCAACATCACGTCGGCGCCGCTCGTCGTCAAAGACAAAGTGATCGTCGGGGGCACCGGCGGCGAACACGCCCACCGCGGATACCTGAACGCATACGACGCGAAGACCGGCAAACACGTCTGGCGGTTCTACACCATTCCCGGCCCCGGCGAACCGGGCTTCGAAACCTGGAGCGAGAAGATGTGGAAGTACGGCGGCGCTCCGACATGGCTGGTAGGGTCCTACGATCCCGAACTAAACCTGCTCTATTGGGGCGTGGGCAATCCGTCCTCCGATTTTTACGACGAGTTCCGTCCGGGCGACAACCTCTACTCGAATTCAATAATCGCGCTAGACCCCGACACCGGCAAATTGAAGTGGTATTACCAGGAAGTGCCGCACGACATGTACGACTTCGACTCGGCCTACGAGTGCGCGCTGATCGATTACGAGAAGGACGGCCGCAAACAGAAGCTGCTCGTCCACGCGAACAAAGGCGGGATGACGTGGGTGCTCGACCGCGTGACGGGCAAATATGTCAACGCCTGGCCGCACGTTGACACCCTGACATGGCTCAAAGGCGTTGATAAGAATGGGCGCCCGGTCGGCATGCAGCCCGTTCCTCCCGACAAAGAGACTTTCGTCTGTCCGAGCGCGGCGGGCGGACGCAATTACGATCATTCGGCGTACAACCCGCGAATCGGCTGGTGGTACAACATCGGCTGGGAGATATGCAACATCATCAGGCCGCAGAAGCTTGAGATCAAAGAAGGACAGCCTCTCTTCGGCGGCGGCATGGAGATAATGCCGCCCAAAGACAAGCCCGCATACGGGCACATTAACGCCTTCGATCCGCTCACGGGCGAGCGCAAATGGCGGTACAACACGACGGGCATAAATGTGGCGTCGCTGCTGGCTACGGGCGGCGGACTAATTTTCAGCGGCGACGCGATGGGCAATGCCTTCGCGCTCGACGCTCGGACGGGGCAGAAGCTGTGGTCGTTCAACGCCGGCGCGGGGATGAGCGGCTCGCCGATCAGTTACTCGGTCAGCGGGCGGCAATATATCGCCATCCCGACCGGCATGGGGTCGCTCCTGGGCGGACTCGTTCCGCTCTTATGGCCCGAATCGGCCCAAAAAATTCCGGAAGCGGCGTCGACGCTTGTCGTATTCGCCCTCCCCGAAACTTCAACCAAAGGAGCGGCGGTCAATGGAAAATAGATCGAGGTCTGTGAAGATCGCCACACGCGCCTTAGCCGTGCTGTTCCTGCCTTTCGCCCTTTGTCATTCGTCCTTGGATATCTCGCTCGGCTCGCGCGCCGCGCAACCGCAGAGCGCCGAGAGCCAGATCGAGGCCGGCAAGCGAGTCTATCTCGGTTCGTGCAGTATGACTTATTGCCACGCCGCCGGCGCCATCGGCGGAGGGGCTCCGAAATTGCGTGACCGCGTATTCACCTCCGAATACCTGAGACACTTGATCACTGAAGGCATTCCAGGAACAGGGATGCCCGCGTTCAAGAACAGTTTGAACAAACAACAGATCGAGCAATGCGTCGCTTACATCATTTCGCTCTCTCCGAAGCAGGGCGCGGCAAAAGCGAAAAGCGAGGCGCAACCCCAGACTCAGACTCTCGACCCTCATCTGAGCGGCGCGGCGCCGAAGACCGAGCCCGCGCCGCCACCTGCGCCCGAGCGAGTTAAATCAGAGGTCGCGATCAACGACTCATTCGACATTCGCGGCGACGTCGAGGCCGGAAGGACGCTCTTCTTCGATTCCGCCGAGATTCAAAACTGCCGCGTTTGTCACACCGCGCAGAATCAAGGCGGGCGCGTCGGCCCCGACCTGACCGAGCTTGCCGGCAAGCCGCCGCGTGAGATTTTGCAGGGCATCGTCGCGCCGCACGCGGCGATTGAGGAAAGATACGCGACGATCACGATCACGACCCGCGCCGGCGAAAAATTCACCGGAGTCAAACGCGACGAGAACGAGACGACGATCAGACTCTACGACACTTCGACGCTCCCGCCCGTTTCACGCGCCTTCCCGAAATCGGATGTGGCGAAGACCGAGCGGCTCAACACGTCGGCGATGCCCGCCGATTACGCGTCGAAGTATTCGCTCAAGCAGTTGCTCGACCTGGTTTCGTTCTTGAAGTCGTCGAATGTGAGTTTTAAAGAATTG
>DATEMG010000460.1:0-12971 GCA_035275805.1 Blastocatellia bacterium | reverse complement strand
CCCGCTTTAGCAAGAGCCAGTAGAAGCCATACTCGTTGAGCGCGAGTTGATAGGGTCGCGCCTCGATGCGCGGGAACGGCTCCTGGTATTGCAAATCCACCGGCGTCATCCCGTCATAGGGGCTCAGATCCAGCAAGACAGGCTGCGACGACCGGGAGAGGTTGTAGATGCAAAGCACCGTCTCGTCCTCGTAACTCCTGGTGAAGGCCAGAACCTTCCTGTTCTCCGGGTGCAGGAATTCAAGCGACCCGCGGCCGAAGACATGATGCTTTTTCCGCATCATTATCATCTGGCGCATCCAGTGCAGCAGCGAGGTCGAGTGGCGATGTTGCGCCTCGACGTTGACCGATTGATAGCCGTAAACGGGGTCCATGTTCAGAGGGAAATACAACTGCGCGAAATCAGCTTTTGAAAACCCGGCGTTGCGGTCCACCGACCATTGCATTGGCGTCCGCACGCCGTCGCGGTCGCCCAGATAAATGTTGTCGCCCATGCCTATTTCGTCGCCGTAATACAGGAACGGGCTGCCCGGCAGACTGAAGAGCAGCGCGTTGAGCAGTTCTATACGGCGGCGGCCGTTGTCCATCAAGGGCGCCAAACGGCGGCGGATGCCCAGGTTGAGGCGCATTCGCCGGTCGTTCGCGTACTCGGCGTAAAGGTAATCCCTCTCTTCATCGGTCACCATCTCCAGCGTCAACTCGTCGTGATTGCGCAGGAACATACCCCACTGGGCGATTTCGGGGATGGCCGGAGTGCGGTTCAGAATCTCGACTATAGGGAGGCGGTCTTCCTGACGCATCGCCATAAAGAGTCTGGGCATGATCGGGAAGTGATAGCACATGTGGCATTCGTCGCCCTGGCCGAAGTAGGCCACCACGTCTTCGGGCCACTGGTTGGCCTCCGCCAGCAGCACACGGCCTGGGTATCGCTCGTCGACGAATCTTCGCAGCCGCTTGATGAAATCATGCGTCTCGGGCAGGTTTTCGCAATTCGTGCCTTCGCGCTCGTAAAGATAGGGAACGGCGTCGAGCCTAAAACCGTCGACTCCCATGTCGAGCCAGAATGAGATGACGTCGAGGACGGCCTGTTGGACCTCGGGGTTATCGTAGTTGAGATCGGGCTGATGGCTGAAGAAACGGTGCCAGTAAAATTGGCCCGACTGCTCGTCCCAGGCCCAGTTCGACCGCTCGGTGTCGAGAAAAATTATCCTCGCGCCGGTGTACTTAAAATCCGTCTCGCTCCAGACATACCAGTCACGCTTAGGCGAATTGACCGAACTGCGCGATTCGCGGAACCACGGGTGCTCGTCGGAAGTGTGGTTGAGCACCAGGTCGGTGATCACCCGCATGCCGCGCGCATGCGCCGCATCGAGGAAATTCTTGAAATCCTCGAGCGCGCCGTATTCCGGCAGTATCGAATAATAATCCGCGATGTCGTAGCCGCCGTCGCGCAACGGCGAGGCGTACATCGGCAATAGCCATAGGCAGTCGACTCCCAGCCACTTCAGGTAATCGAGCTTTTCGGTCAGCCCACGAAAATCCCCGATCCCGTCGGCGTTCGAATCGTAATAGCCCCGGACGTAGATTTCGTAAAAGACTGCGTCTTTGTACCAGAGAGGGTCCGAGTGGATTGCGCTTTCAACATTCATAATTCACGTTCAATTTTTCATTTTCCATTTTAGATTTGTCATTTGCCATTGCCGGAACCGTGGGGTCTGCAATGACAAATGACAAATCTAAAATGGAAAATGAAAAATTGAAATGCCTCAAAATCTCCTATTGAATGATCGTAACCTCAAACACGCTCAAGCAGCGCTACCGGCAGATGCGCGAGCGCTTCGGCCGCAGGTAGTTCATTGCCGGCTTCATCGCCGCCTTCATGGCCGTCCGGACGCTTCCGCGTATAGACGCTCCTGCCCGTGAAAACGTCGCGATAACAGCCGGCAATCTCATCGTTCATCAGTATCGCGGTGTCGCCCCAGGCCTCGCGCCCGATCGGCGTCCCCGTCGTCAATCTCAGGAAAAAACGCGTGGCGATCACTATAGCCGTCTTGTCGCCGACCCTGCGGGCGAAGCTGACGACGTGGCGTTCGCGCTCCCCCGCCGCTTGCAGCGGCAGATATTCGCCCCGCTCGAAAAGATCGCGGTTGTTTTGGCGGTAGTTGAGCGCGCTAGTCGTAACAAACATCTTGATCCGCCCGTCCGTGGCCGTGCGCAGCAAATCGTCGGCCAGAGACATCCTGGCGCCAGCCTCTTTGTCTAGCAGTGAATCGAGCAGGCGTTTGCGATGTTCGTAATCGACGGGCCGGCGGTTGTCGGGGTCTACAAGGCTGAAATCCCAGATTTCAGTTCCCTGGTAAAAATCGGGGACACCGGGGGCAGCGATCTTCAGCAGCGTTTGCGAGAGCGAATTGAACATCCCGGCGCGCGCGATCGGGGCCTGGAATTCGACGAAATCCTTTGTGAACGCGCCGTCGAGCGCCAGAATCTTCGAGATGAAATCGCGGGCGGCCTGTTCGTACTCTTCGTCCGGATTGAGCCAGCTCGAATGAATCTTGGCCTCTCTGAGCGCTTTGACCATGTACTCCTGAATTCTCTGGACGAACGATTGCTGCGGCTCTCCCGCGGCGTCGAGCGGCCATGCGCCTAGGAGCGTCTGGTAAAGCAGGTACTCCTCGTTCGCGTCCGGCGCCGCCATGTCTTCGATCGAGGTCTTCAGATCGCGGTTCATGTTCCGCCACCGGCGCACGGCGCGGTACCAGCGGGCGGGAATTTCCGAGATCGCGTTGATGCGCGCGCGGGCGTCCTCGCTGCGCTTGGCGTCGTGGGTCGAACTGGCGAGCATGGCATGCGGCCAGTGCGCCAGTCGTTCGCGGTTGCGCCGGTGGAAGGTCGATTGCGAGACGCCGAAGCGCGAAGGCTCGCCGCCGACCTCACACAGCGAGGCCAGCGGGTAGAAGCGGTAAAAGGCCGTATCCTCAATGCCCTTTGCCGCCACCGGCCCGGTCAATTGCTGGAAGCGCATGACAAACTCGCGCCTTTCGCGCCGCCCGTCGTCATCGATTATCTCGGACCTTTCAAACTCTTCAGAATCGCGGAGCAGCAGGAGCGATTCGATAAAGTCGAAGATCGATGCGCTGACTGTCGGGTTGCGGCGCTTGGCGTTGCGGATGGCCCTTGAGATGTAGCGGCGGTCCTCCTCACCGACCTCGTCGGCTATCGTCCGGATGTAGCTGCGGTAGACCGGGAAGCAGGCGATCACCTCGGCCAGCGCATATTGCAGGCTGTTGAGCGTGAAGTCGCGCGTATACCGGCTCTGTTCCGAAATTCTGTCGAGCCTCCGCGCCAACACGTGCAATTCGCTCGACATCGCCGTCTCCAAAATCAGTTTTTTGCTCTCATATGCAATGTCGGCGAAGTCGCTCTTGACGCCGGCCAGCCGCCTGTAGAGTTTGCCGAAGGCCTCGGCGTTCTGCGCGTCGACGAAGAGGCCGTTGAGCAGGTTCAAAAAATCGTATCCGGTCGTCCCGTGCGCCGCCCAACTTTCGTGTAGCCGCTCGTCAGGCCCCAGGATCTTTTCGACCGCTACATAAAATGGGCGTTCTATCGAAGATTGAGGATCGAGGATTGAGGATCGAGGATTGAGGATAGCGTTGTCTGTTCGATCCTCAATCCTCGATCCTCTATCCTCGATCCTCGCCGCAATCCGCAATCCGCTATCCGCAGCGGCGGAGGCCGAACGTCGCAGCGCTTTACGACATCCGTCCTGCAGGTGGCGGAGATACTGTTCGGGGTCGTGTAGTCCGTCGATGTGGTCGATGCGCAGCCCGGTGACGTGGCCCTCTTTTACCAGGCGGAAAACCAATTCGTGAACCGAAGAGAACACTTCAGGCTCCTCAACGCGGATGGCGGCCAGTTCGTTGATGTCGAAGAAGCGGCGGTAGTTGATCTCGTCCGCCGCCACGCGCCAGAAACACAACAGGTAAGCCTGTTCGGCCAGCAACTCTTCCAGGCGGTCGAAGCTGCGCGCGTCGCCTCGGACGCCGTTGAATTCCTTGACGATTTTTTTAAGCGCGACGCTCGCCTCGCGGCTCTCGGCGACGAGCTCGGACAACCGGCGTTTGGCGATCTCTTTTTCGCGCAACCGCTCGCGCACTTTTTCGGGGTCTGTCTCGGTGCGCGGCGGCAAATAGGACAGGGCGGTGATGATGCTTTCGAGTTCGAGCCGGTGAGGGTTGTCTTCGTCGAGCCTGGTTTTCAGATCGTCGAGCGCGGCGTTGAGTATGGGAATCGAAGTCCGCGACGCGATCGGCAGCCTGGTTTCGTAATAGTTCACGAAGAACGCGCCCCGCTGATAGACGAGTTGGATCTCCTGGTTTTCGAGCACTCGGCCGTATTGGTCGCCGAGTATGGGCAGCAGCGTCTTGTTCGCAAGATTCTCTTTCGGCGGGCTCCAGTCGATGTCGAAGAAAGAGGCATAATGCGAACTCGGGCCGTTTTCGAGAACGTCGTTCCACCGCTGGTTGCCTGAGCCGGCGATGCACATGTGATTCGGAACGACGTCTATCATCAATCCCATTCCCAGCGTTTTCAATTTCGCCGAGAATTCATTGAAATCCTCGCGCGTTCCCAGGTCGGGGTTGAGTTTCGTGGGGTCGATCACATCATAACCATGAAAACTGCCCGGCCGGGCCATAAACAGAGGCGAGGCGTAACAATCGCTGACCCCCAGACTGCGCAGATAGTCCAGGATCGCCGAGGCCTGTTTCAGGGTGAACAGATGGTTGAATTGCAGGCGATAAGTCGCCACTGGGATTCGCGCAGACATTTTTTCCAATTCTCCGGAATAGAACTAATTGGACTTACAGGTCTTGTAGTCCCATAAGCCCTATAAATCATATTCATGCGCTTGTGCAATCGGCGCGCCGATCGAACAAGATTATATCTTTAAGACATGGTACGAAAAGGCGCCGACAATTAGGAAATCGAGCGATAGAAGCGTTGTGTGATGTTGACGCGGTTTATACTTTACGGATTTTTGGGATGGTGTGTGGAGGTCTTCTGGTCGGCGATTGAAGAATCATGGCTGAGAGGGAAACGGGACTGGCGGTTGAAGGGTCAGTCATATCTGTGGAGCTTTCCGCTCTATGGCATGGCCGTTTTCCTCTTCGAGCCGTTGCACGACGCGGTGCGCCATCTGCCGTGGGTGGCGCGTGGAATCATCTACGTCGCATGCATCTGGTTAATCGAATACGCCGCCGGATGGACATTGAGGCGAAGTGTGGGTGTCTGCCCCTGGGATTACACGACTTGCCGTCATCATCTGAGGGGATTGATAAGCTGGGATTATCTTCCCATCTGGTTCGTCTTCGGCTTCATACTCGAATATGCGCACGATAAATTCGTCGCCCTCACACCTCACATCGTCACTGTGTTCAGCCTCTGAACGCAAAACCTACGGAACATACAAGACAGTTGGAACATCTCGGCGCAGTGTATCGCATGGCATACACCTTGTAATTCATTGATACAAGCCCTCCGTATCCTTCTGTTCGAAGCGCGATCTATCGATCATTTCAAGGACGCATGCGGCATCGGCTTTAATCCAGCGTAAAGTTAATTAAAACAAGGGCTTCATTAGGTTAATGAGAATATTACGTGAAACCTGAGTCTTTGGCGCGCCGATTGCAAAATTCAATGGCGTGAGAAGTTACTGAATTCTCATCCCGCACGACGATGAAGCAGGGACATCTGCCGAGGTTTGTTGGGGAGCAGACCTCGCAACGTGTCGGGGTTTTAGACTGTCCGGATTGTTTTAGCCTTGGGGGAGGCGGCTAATCCGGACAGTCTTTTTGTTTGTAGACACGCTGCTGGGGATTCGCGCATCCCTACGTGACAATTAGCTCTACGACATCTCGACTCAGCCTGAATACCTACCACCACTCACACGTAGGGATACGCGAATCCCACAGTAACGAGGATTGCGGATTCATTGAGTCCGAGAATCTTACCGTACTGCGGCGCCTCTCGCACAAGACAGTTCACTTACTATCAATCCGTAATCCGTAATCCGTAATCCGTAATCCGCAATCCGCAATCCGCAATCCGCAATCCGCAATCGAGAGATCCTCAATTTTCTTCGTCAACCAAGTCTCTCTGTTCGCAGTCGTACCGACAAGACCTGAGGAGGCGCTTATGATGCGCCTGCTCGTTTGAGGGTGAGGAAAGAGGTGAGGGGCGTAAAGGCGTTTCGGCCGGCATGGGATGTGAACACGTCGTCATAGACGTGCTAGGCGACGGTTGAAACGACTTTCTCTCTCACCTCTAACCATATCTTCATCTTCCCCGTTTCCCCACCGACCTCGGCGCGGCTTTACAAATTGATGCGCCACGCCGCCAGTAATCAATCTATCTCACAGCAAATATAATGGCTCATACGTCTACAGTTGTAGCGGCAAAATCAGTCGTGGCGAAAATGCGCGCCGTCATCATCGCGGGGGCGCAAAAAACGGAGATCATCGAGACGGCGATTCCTGAGCCGTCCGCTCACGAGGTCCGGGTGAAGATCGAGGGCTGCGGCGTCAGTTTATCGAACATCCCTCTCTGGGAGGGGAGAAACTGGTTCAATTACCCACGTGACGCCGGGGCTCCTGGACGCGAAGCCTGGGGCCGCATAGACGCCGTCGGGAGCGAGGTCAAAAACCTTTCGCCCGGTGACCGAGTCACGATGCTCTCTTACCACGCGTTCGCGGAATACGATCTGGCCAGGGCCGACGAGGTCGCGCCCCTTCCCCGTTCGTTACTGGGGAAGCCATTTCCCGGCGAAGCATTGGCCAGCGCGATGAACGTCTTCAGGCGCGCACTGGCGGCGCCTGTTGAGAATGTGGCGATAGTCGGGGTCGGCTTTCTGGGAGCGCTGCTGACGCAGTTAGCCGCGCGCGCCGGCGCGCGCGTGATCGCGATTTCGCGCCGGGCGTTCGCGCTGGAAGCCGCGCGAATGATGGGGGCTGCCGAGACGATTGCGTTGGATGATCACAGGCGCGTCATCGAAGAGGTGGTCGAACTGACTCAGGGCAGATGCTGCGATCTGGTAATCGAAGCCACCGGCGAACAGCAGCCACTTGACCTGGCCGCCGAGTTGACGCGCGAGCAAGGGCGTCTCGTTATCGCCGGCTATCACCAGGGCGGGCCTCGCCAGATCAACCTGCAATTGTGGAACTGGCGCGGGATCGAGGTCATCAACGCTCACGAACGTGACCCGCGCGTTTACGTCGCGGGCATGCGCGAAGCCGTGGACGCCATCGCGCATGGGCGCCTCGACCCCTCGCCGCTTTACACGCATGTCTTCAGCCTCGACCAGATCGACCGGGCGATGAAAGTGACGCGCAGCCGCCCGGACGGGTTCCTCAAAGCTTTAATCACGATGTCAACACGCGCATAAGGCATTCCGGTTGCCTCAACCCATTCTGAGAGAGAAATCCGCTGAAGGAGCAATAACCCTCTTGGGAGGATTTATGAATCAACTAAGAAATATGGGTGAGGCCACGTGGTATTCGTTCACGCAAGCGCTCAACACGTTTATGGGTTTTCTGCCTGCGTTGCTCGTGGCGCTCATCGTGCTCGTTGTCGGCTGGTTTATCGCCGGTTTTCTGGCGCGTTTAATCGCGCGCGGGTTGAACGCGATCGGACTGGAACGGGCGGTCGAGCGGTCCGGGATCGGGCGCTTCATCGAACAATCGGGCACGCGGTGGACAATGTCGGAGATCATTGCGGCGTTGATCAAATGGTCGATCTTCCTGATCTTCATTCAGGCCGCCGCGTCGCTGCTCGGGATGGCGCAGATCACTGCGATTATCAACACCGTGATACTTTTCATCCCGAAGCTGATCGTGGCGCTGGGGATCATCGTCATCGGCTCGCTGATCGCGAGATTCGTGGCTGGACTGGTGCGCGGTTCGCTCGCCGAGATGGAGGTCGACAGCGCCGGATTATTCGCCAAGCTGGCGCAATACGCGATCATCGGCTTCGCGATTGTAGCGGCCTTCAATCAGATCGACGTCGCGCAGACTGTCGTCAACACACTGCTGATCGGATTGATCGGAAGCCTGGCGCTGGCGCTCGGACTGGCATTCGGTCTGGGCGGGCGCGAGGTCGCCGCACAGATCACGCGATCCTGGTACAACAAGGGCGTGGACTTTGCCGACAGAATCAAACAACGCTCCGAAGGCTTTCAGCACGGCGACGTTTATACGCCGCGTATGGGCGAGCCGGGACGTATAGAACCGCGCGCGGGCGATTAAATCGCCCGGAACATCGTGAATAGGACTCATAGGATTTATGGGACTTACAGGACTATGAATCTCGTAAGTCCTGTAAGTCCCATAGGTCCTATGAGTCCTATTCACCAGGAGTAGATTATGGCTAATGCGACTAAACAAGAAGCGTTAGACAGAGTAACCGCCGAAGAGGTGATGAGACGGATGGATCGCGGCGAGGCCGTGGTTTTTGTCGACACCCGCAACCCGGAGGCTTGGGGCCAGTCGAACGAAAAGCTGCCGGGCGCGATTCGCATCCCCGCCGGCGAAGTCGAACGGCGCTTAAACGAAATTCCGAAGAGCGGTCCGGGAGAACGTTGGATAGTCACTTACTGCACCTGACCGCATGAGGCGTCAAGCGCCAGTGTGGCGCTAGGATTGACCCAACAAGGTTATCGCAACGTTTACCCGCTCTACGGAGGATTCGACGCGTGGCGGCAGGCCGGTTACCCGCTGCAGCGAAAATGAAGATGTTCCGCAATCCCGCCTTCAGGAGGTAGACCGGGAGTCAAGCCGGACCGCCTGAGGGCGGAGTTCCGAACACACACCGGATTTCTTGCGTGAAGGTGAGAGGTAACCATTCCGCCGGCTAAAGCACGGCGGCTTTATCGGCAGAATTAGCCCGACCGAAGGGTGGGCTTTAGCGGCGGGTTACGGCGCCGCATCCGTGAAAGGTACGCCGATCACGGACATTGCAACTCTTTAGATTTTACGTATGTCGAGTATTAGGACAGACAACTTCGTATCTAAACTTCAAAGAGCGAAACTGTTTCTCTCGAAGAGAGTGCCTTTGCCCGAAAAAAGTATATCACGGAAAGAGAATCGCGCTGCGCTAAAAGCTCCGCGCGATGCCGATTTCCTCTGCCGGCTATAAGCCGGCAGAGGAAATCGGCGGAAACTTATGAGGAAGCGCGCGCCGATTTTTTTCATAGCGCTCATCGTTCTGGTTTCGTTCAGCGCCGGTTGCGGCGCAACGGATCGAGACGCCACAGTGGAGCCGTCGCCGACGGCCCCGTCCCCTACAACCCACCCATCGCCATCCGCTCCGGAGTGGCTAGCCGCCGGCGCCACCAACAGAGTGGAGGAAATCACCGACGCCCCGAACGCATTCATAGGTAAAACCGTGACTGTAGTCGCCGAAGTCGATAACGTCTACGGCCCGCGAGCGTTCACATTGAACGCAGAGGGTCCGCCTCCCACCAAAGGCGCTCGCAAGGATCTGCTGACGCTGGTTCCCAAAGTCGGCGGCTTTCCCGAAGTTGGCGCACAGTGGAAAGAAGGCAAAGCGCGTGTGACCGGCGTCGTGCAGCGTATGGTAGTCAAGGACGTCGAGCGGGAGATCGGTTGGGAACTGCCCGCGAACCTGAAATCCAGGTTCATCGGCAAACCAGTGTTGATCGCACGCTCGGTCGGACGAGTCCTCAGATAATTGCTACGAAGCGCTGTAACAACTAATGCTGTTTGATAAATAATTGCAACAACACTTCCTGGTCGCGGCAGCGACGGTTGATCCTAGCCCGGCTTTTCAAAGCGGAGCGAATCTAGTGACCGAGATCCTATTCATTCTCCTGCTGCTGATAGCGAACGGCCTCTTTGCGATGTCGGAGATCGCGCTCCTCTCGTCGCGCAAGGCGCGGTTGCAGCGGCGCGCTGAAAAAGACGACGGGGCGCGGGTCGCGCTCGAATTGGCGAACGCGCCGGATCGCTTTCTTTCGACGGTTCAGATCGGCATTACACTGATCGGCATTTTGGCCGGAGCGTTCGGCGGCGCGACCATCTCGAGAAATCTGGCGGAGCGCCTCAACCGGATTCCCGCGCTCGCGCCATACAGCGAGGCCGTCAGCTTCACCGTCGTGGTGGTGACGATCACTTACCTATCGCTGGTCGTGGGTGAACTGGTTCCGAAACGTCTGGCGTTGAACTATCCCGAGCGGATCGCCTCGCGGATCGCCAAGCCAATGCGGTTTCTGTCCCGCCTGGCCTCCCCCGCCGTCCACGCGCTCAGCGCCTCATCGTCTTTTCTATTGCGATTATTGGGAGCCAGGCCGACGGAAGAGCCGCCTATCACCGAAGAGGAGGTCAAGATACTGATTGACGTGGGGGCAGAGGCCGGCGTGTTTGAAGCAGCCGAGCACGAGTTGGTGGATAATATTTTTCGCCTGGCCGATCTGAAGATCCCGCAATTGATGACGCCGCGCCTCGACATCGTCTGGCTCGACGTCGAAGCGCCTCCGGAAGAAATTCGCGAGCGGATCATCAGCAGCCCTTATTCGCGACTGCCAGTCTGCGAGGGGTCGCTCGACAACATCCTCGGGGTGGTCAAGACCATAGACCTGCTGGCGAGAGTCGTCGCCGGCAAACCGCTCGATTTACGCGCCGAGATGCGCCCCCCGCTCTATGTGCCCGAGACCAGAACCGCCCTGCAGTTGCTGGAGTTGTTCAAACGATCGGCGACCCACATCGCCATGGTCGTTGATGAACACGGCGCAATGGAGGGGCTGGTGACGATGAATGACGTGGTGGAGGCGATGGTCGGCGAAATGCCGGCCCTTTCCAGAAGGGTCGAGGGCTTCGCTGTCCAGCGTGAAGACGGATCGTGGCTGCTGGACGGCAGAATGCCGATCTCGGACTTCAAGGAGTTGTTTTCGATCGAGAGGCTGCCCAGGGAAGAAGAAGGCGGCTACCACACGTTGGCAGGATTTATTATGACTTACCTCGGACGATTGCCCTCGGCCTCCGATCACTTCGTTTGGGACGGTCTGCGAGTCGAGGTGGTTGACATGGATCGCCGCCGCATCGACAAAGTCCTGGTCAACCGCCTTGAGACGGAGGGAGGGGGCGACGGGGCGACAGGATGACTCTCGGAGGCAGACTTTGTTTATCCATTCGGTCCTATGTCCTTCCGTCGCCCTGTCGCCCCCTCCCTGTGTCTCTTCCGTTATTTTCGCCCGCTGCGGTATTCTCTCTTTGGGAAACACTCAAATGGCCATAGAGATTCGACAGGTCAAAACAGAAGATGAATACCATGCCGTAGAACGACTCCAGCGCGAAATCTGGGGCGCGCAGGACATCGAGATCATCGCATTCGAGACGTTGATGACGGCGCACAAGAACGGCGGTGTGATGCTCGGCGCGTTCGACGTCGTTGGGGGCGAAGAGCTGATGGTCGGCTTCGTCTTCGGCTTCGTCGGCCTGACTGCGGGCGGGCTCGTTAAGCATTGCTCGCACATCGCGGGCGCGCTGCCCGGTTACCGTGACCGCGGCGTCGGTTACGCGATGAAACTGAAGCAGCGTGAAATCGTCCTGGCCCAGGAAATCGATCTGATCACGTGGACTTTCGATCCGTTGGAGAGCCGCAACGCCAGATTCAACCTCCACAAGCTCGGCGCGACCTGCGGCCTCTACCTGCGAAACCTCTACGGGGCTATGCGCGATAAGTTGAACGCCGGACTGCCGAGCGACCGCTTCCAGGTCGACTGGCGCATCTCAAGCCCGCGCGTCGAGGCCAGATTGCGCGGCGAAGGCGCCCATTCATCCGCTTCTGCGCTGATGGCCGAGGGGGTTCCGCTGATCAACCCGCCGGTCGCGGGCGAGCCGCTTCGCCCGTCAACAACGAAAGTGGCTGAAGAGGAACGCTTACTCGTTCAAATACCCTCCGATTTTCAAAGCCTCAAAGCCGCAGACGGAAATTTGGCGCTCGAGTGGCGGCTGCATACTCGCGTGTTGTTTGAAGAGGCTTTCGCCAAAGGTTACGAGGCGACTGACCTGCTGGTGGGAGGGGGGCGGAGCTATTATTTGCTCGAAAAAACGGTACAGGGAGCGTGAGCGACCTGATACTCAAGTCGCTCACGCTCCCTGTACCGTCAGTAAATCACGAAATCGCGCTAAAAAGAGCATTTGTCATTGTTCATTGCTCATTGTTCATTTGTCATTGGTCCGAACATCGCCCGATGAATATTGGGCATTGATTCGAGATCTCCTCCGGCAATGACCAATATCAAATGACAAATGAACAATGACAAATGGAATTCTTCGTCTATTTCGCAATTTACTGACAGTATCGGCCCCCAACCCTTAGCTCAATAATGAACCATCTCTCCTCCGCGCTCGCGCCAGGCGCTTTCGATCAACTCGGCGTCTTCGTCGCTGTGCGCATGCACGCTGATCAGGATGCTGCCTTCTCTGATCTTTTGCTCGAGTTTATGAGCCTCCTCTTCCGGAATGCTCGATCCGTAAAGCGCGCCGAGCGCTCCCCCAACCAGCCCGCCCGCGCCGGCCAATGACGCCGCCAACGGACCGGCCACCGCCAGCCCCAATCCCGGTACGATCACCGCCGCGCCGATCCCCGCGACAATTCCCAGCGCCGCCCCGAGCCCGCCTCCAACGACGACGCCGGCCTCGAGTCCGAGAACCGTCTCTTCATCCGTCGTCTCCGGCTCAGCCGCCTCCGCGTAATGGTATTTTTGTCTCGTCTCCTCAGACATCAGGAGGTGGACGTCACTGCTGTTATACCCATTCTTCAGCAGCCATCCATATGCGGAATCGGCGTCCTCCCTGTTCTTGAAGAGCGCGGTCATCGCCTGCGGCTCAACCGCCGTGGCTGTCGAATAGTTTGTAGCCATCTTCTACCTCCTTTTCGTAGCGCCGCGCGCGTAAG
>DATEMG010000459.1:0-4969 GCA_035275805.1 Blastocatellia bacterium | reverse complement strand
GAGATCGCGCTACTTCCCCTTATACTCAATCGCAATCCGCGCTAAAAGGCGGTTTGGAGAGTGGATGGACAGATGAAACGCTCGATCCAACTTGTTGCCCTGGTGACATCGCTGGCGCTCGCGGCCTTCCTCGCCGCGCTGCCGGAGGTCTCGGCTGACGGCGCGGCGACGCAATCCGGCGCAAAGCCGGTTGACTTCAATCGCGATATACGCCCGATCCTGTCAGACAAATGTTTTGTGTGTCACGGCCCCGACGCGCCCGCCAAGAAGATCAAACTGCGCCTCGATTCCGAAGTCGCGGCGACAGCGGACCTCGGCGGAGGCCGTCACGCAATTGTCCCCGGCGAGCCGGACAAAAGCGAACTCGTCAAACGCGTCACGCACGCCGACGAAGCCATGCGAATGCCGCCGGCCGATTCGGGCCGCGCGCTGACGAAGCGGGAAGTCGATCTGCTGACCGAATGGATCAGGCAGGGCGCCAAATGGCGAGCGCATTGGGCCTTCGTCGCTCCCGTCAGGCCGGAACCGCCTCCGGTTAAAAACGCCGCGTGGCCGAAGAATGCGATTGATCATTTTGTTCTCGCGCGGCTCGAACGCGAAGGATTGCAACCCGCGCCCGAAGCGGATCGCGCGCGGCTGCTGCGGCGCGTCAGCCTTGATTTAACCGGGCTGCCGCCTTCGACGGAAGAGCTTGATGATTTCCTGCGCGACAAGTCGCCGAACGCTTACGAGAAAGTAGTGGATCGGCTGCTTGCCAGCCCGCGTTATGGCGAACGGATGGCCTTCAAATGGATGGACGCCGCGCGTTACTCTGATACGAACGGTTATCAGAACGACGGCGACCGTTATATGTGGCGGTGGCGCGATTGGGTCATCAACGCGTTCAATAGGAACATGTCCTACGATCAGTTCACGATCGAGCAACTCGCCGGAGACCTGGCGCCCAACCCGACGCTGGATCAACGCATCGCGACGGCCTTCAACCGCAACCATCGCCAGAATTCGGAAGACGGCCTGATCCCCGAAGAGTACGCCGTCGAATACGTAGTGGATCGAGTGGACACCACGGCGACGGTCTTCCTCGGCTTGACGATGGGATGCGCGCGCTGCCACACGCACAAATACGATCCCTTCACCCACAAGGAGTACTACCAGCTTTACGCCTACTTCAACAGTGTCCCCGAAGACGGGCGCGGCTCTTATCACACTTCACAGCCCTGGATTCCAGCCCCGACTGTCGAGCAACAGCTACAGCTCCGGCAGATCGAGACCGACATCGCAACGACGACGCGAAAATTGAGCGCGCTGGCGGCGGGGCGTCGGAATGACTTGCGGCGATGGACGCGCGAATTGCCATCATCCGAGTTGCGGCAATGGTTCCCCTCAGACAACTTGCTGCTGCGGCACTCACTGGATGCGGGCGCCGAAGTAGAGCTGGCGGCCAGGATTGAACAGCGCGAGTTTGCGGGGTACGAGTCGGCAGCGCCTCAGACGGCGACGAAGCAGCAGCCCGCCGGCTTCCGCGAGGGGTCGCCTGTTGGCGTGAGTTCGCCCACCGGACAGGGCGCCGCTTTCGACGGCCGTGTGTTTTATGACGCGGGCCGGATCGCCGACTTCGATTACAGCGACAGGCTGGTTGATCACCGCGATCAGTTTGCGATCTCGGTCTGGTTTTACCCGGAAAACGAAAATAGCGGCGCCATCGTCACCCACATGCAGGACAAGCCCGGGGAGAAGGACGGCAGCCTGCCAAAAAATCGCGGCTACGGCCTGTTTTTCAACGACGGCAAAGTGCATTGG
Source organism: Blastocatellia bacterium (assembly GCA_035275805.1). GTDB lineage: Bacteria > Acidobacteriota > Blastocatellia > RBC074 > RBC074 > JAJVID01. The sequence continues at coordinate 3,169 of DATEMG010000459.1, read as the reverse complement.
AACGTCGTCAGTGTATGGGCCGACGATTCGTGGCGCGTCGAGACCGAGCCCGTCGCGATCAAACAATGGCATCACGTGGTGGCGATCTTTGACGGCCGGGAGCCTTACGAACGGGCGCGGATTTACCTCGACGGTCGGAAGCAGAATTTGAAAGTGAACAACGGCCGCATCTACCGCACGTTCAGCGACCGGAGCGCGAACTTGCGCATCGGCGGCGGCGCGGGGCCGGAATACCGCTTCAAAGGCAAGCTTGACGAAGTGCGCGTCTACAGCGCCTTGCCCGATGCTGAGCAACTGGCGATGCTCGCCTGCGCGGATTCATTGCCAAGTATTGCGGCCATCCCGGACGGCAAACGTACGGAGGGCCAACGTCTGAAACTACTCAACGCCTGGATGGACGCGGGCGCGCCCCAGGCAATACGCCGGCAATGGAAACGATTGCATAAATTGAAACTCGCGAAAACAAAGCTGGAACGCGAATTTCCACTCCTGATGGTGATGGAGGAATTGCCAGAGCCGCGCCCGGCTCACATTTTGCGGCGCGGCGCTTACGATATGCCGGGAGAAGCGGTCACGCGCGGGCTACCCGCCGCCTTGCGCCAGGCGAACAAACAGCCAGCGAATCGCCTTGAGTTCGCCCAGTGGTTGGTCAGCCCCGCTAACCCATTGACTGCCCGCGTGACGGTCAATCGCTTCTGGCAGATGTTTTTCGGAACCGGACTGGTAAAAACCGTCGATGATTTCGGCGCTCAGGGCGAACTGCCATCGCATCCCGAACTTCTGGACTGGCTGGCTGTGGAATTCAGGGACGGGGCGACGGGGCGACGGGGCGACGAGGCGAAAAATCCGCAATCCGAATCAGTACCGCTCGCGGTACTGACCCGTGATCCGCAATGGGATGTGAAGGCGCTGCTAAAGACCATAGTGATGAGCGCGACCTACCGACAATCGTCCGATGTTACACCGCAGCTTTTGCAGCGCGATCCCGACAATCGTCTGCTGGCGCGCAGCGCGCGATTCCGGCTTCCGGCGGAAATGATCCGCGATCAGGCGCTGCTGGTTTCGGGGCTGCTGGTGGATAAACTCGGCGGGCCTTCGGTCAAGCCCTATCAGCCTGCCGGTCTGCTGAAAGACATGGTCTTTTCAAATATGACGAACTACGCGCAAGACAGGGGCGAGGGGCTATGGCGGCGCAGCCTCTACACTTTCTGGAAGCGCACTGTTTTGAATCCGGGGATGCAAGTCTTTGACGCGACGGCGCGCGAACAATGCGTCGTCCGCGACACGCGCACGAACACGCCGCTGCAGGCGCTGAATTTGATGAACGACGTCACTTACGTTGAAGCCGCGCGGATGCTGGCTGAACGGATGCTGCTGACTGTAAGAACCGAGCCGCGCGGTCGTTTGGCGTGGGCTTTTCGCGCCGTGACTTCCCGCCAGCCTGACGGCATGGAACAAGAAACGCTGCTCGAAAACCTGAACGCCCAGCTGGCTTATTTTCGCGAGCGCCCGCGCGAAGCCGAAAAGCTGTTGATGATCGGCGAAAAGCGCAATGACGCGAGGCTCAACCCGGCTGAACTGGCCGCCTATGCGATGACGGCCAGTTTGATTCTGAACCTGGATGAAGCGATCACGAAACAATAGCCATGAACCCAATAGATGATCTCAAAGCGCAACTTTCACGCAGGGCGTTCATCAATCAATGCGCGCTCGGCGCGGCGGCTCTGGCCTCATTGTTGAACGAGAATCTGTCGGCGCAGGCGCCATCGCAATCTGTCGGCGCCGTCCCGCATTTCGCGCCGAAAGCAAAACGCGTGATCTATCTGTTCCAATCCGGCGCGCCGTCGCAGCTTGATCTTTTCGATCCCAAACCGGGACTGGAAAAGTATCGTGGGCAGAACTTGCCCGACTCGATCCGGCAGGGACAGCGGCTGACGGGGATGACCGCCTATCAATCGAGCTTTCCGACCGCGCCTTCAATCTTCAAATTCGCGCGACACGGCCAATCAGGCGCCAGCCTGAGCGAGTTGTTGCCGCACACGGCGAAGGTTGTGGACAACCTCACGTTCATCAAATCCATGCACACGGAGCAGATCAACCACGATCCGGCGATCACGTTTTCGCTCACCGGTTTTCATCTCGCGGGCAGGCCGAGCATGGGGGCGTGGATTTCTTACGGCCTGGGCAGCGAAAACAGTGACTTACCCGCCTTCGTCGTGATGGTTTCGCTGGGAACCGGCAACACGGGAGATCAACCGTTGTATGACCGGCTGTGGGGCGGCGGCTTTCTGCCGTCAAAGTATCAGGGGGTGAAATTTCAGAACGGGGCCGACCCGGTGTTGTATTTGTCGAATCCGGAGGGCGTCGACGATCAGGCGCGACGGCGTTTTTTGGACGACCTGGCGAAATTGAATCAGAAGAACGCCGCAAGCGTCGGCGACCCTGAAATTCTGTCGCGCGTGGCGCAGTACGAGATGGCTTACCGCATGCAATCGTCCGTGCCGGAACTGGTTGATCTGTCGAAGGAACCGGACGCGACGTTTGAACGATACGGCCCCGACGCGCGCCGGTCGGGCACGTACGCCGCCAATTGCATTCTGGCGCGGAGATTGGCGGAGCGCGGCGTCCGCTTCATTCAACTCTTCCACCGCGGCTGGGATCAGCACAACAACTGTCCGAAGCAGATAAGGAATCAGGCGCGCGACACCGACCAGCCGACCGCCGCGCTGATCGAGGATTTGAAAGAGCGGGGGATGCTCGATGACACGTTAGTCGTATGGGGCGGCGAATTCGGGCGCACAGTCTATTCGCAAGGCGCGCTCACCCAGGATAATTACGGGCGCGACCATCACCCCCGCTGCTTTACAGTCTGGCTGGCGGGCGGAGGCGTCAAGCCAGGCGTGACCGTCGGCGAAACGGATGACTTCAGCTACAACATCACGCGCGATCCGGTCTCGGTATTCGACCTCAACGCGACGATCCTGCATTGCCTTGGAATCGATCACACGCGGTTGACGTACAAATACCAGGGGCGTTACTTCCGGCTGACGGACGTTCACGGCGATGTCGTCACGAAGATTCTGGCCTAAAGCGAATACTGAGGCGCCAGTACGGATCAGTACCGCGAGCGGTAGCGAGCGGGCTTCATGCTCCGGACCCGCTCGCTACC
>DATEMG010000458.1:0-2766 GCA_035275805.1 Blastocatellia bacterium | reverse complement strand
TGCCGCGACGCTGGGCGGACAGCCCTGAACTTTGAAACTCGCTTCTGCGATTTTGCCGTCGGCCACTTTGATGTAAAGACGCAGCAGGTCTCCGCAGACCGGATTGGTCGCCTCGCCACGCGCCGTCGCGGCGCTCATTTCGCCGACGTTGCGGGGATTTTCTAAATGTTCGAGAACCTTTGCGCTGTACATCGTTATTGAGAAAATGTATGAAGACGGTTAGCCACAGAGGTCACCGCAGAACACAGAGAAATGATCAAGTCCTCTGTGTCCTGCGGCGCTCTGCGGTGGCTATTCATTCCTGCCCACACTCTTATCGGCTGGTATCTCGCCCGCGAATTCGGCCAGCATGGCGCAAATCTGATCCATCACTCCGGTCGTCTCACGTCCGGGGCCGGTATGGTTGTTGCCCATCAGGCTCAAAATCAGCGGCTGTCCGCGCTTGGTCGTGATGTATCCCGACAGCGCGTTGACGTAAGTGAGCGTGCCGGTTTTGCCGCGCAGGTTGTTCGCGGCGGCGGAGTCGCGCATGCGCCGTTTGAGCGTCCCGTCGACGCCGGCGACCGTCAGCGATTCGAGCCAGGTCTTGGCGTACGGGCGCCCGAGCATAAATTCGAGCAGCGCCGCGGTCGAACGCGGCGTGACCAGATTCTGCCGCGCCAGCCCGGACCCGTCACGCAGGCTGAGCGGCGCGACGTCTATCCCGGCCCTTTGCAAAAACCGACTGCGAATTTCGGCGCCCAACAAGGCCGTGGATTTCGGGCGTCCGTAATCGTCGAGAGAGAGCGCGTCGGCGTGGCGCATCCCCAGGCGCCGCAGCATCAATTCGGTGTGCAGGTTCTGGCTCTGTTTATTGATGACCTTGAGCATCTCGGCGAGGGGTTGCGATTCGACGCCGGCGATTTCGAGCAGATTCGATTCGTCGAAGGGGTTGGCGACGCGGGCGACGGCGTCATAGCGTTCGACACGTCCCCGCACGCGGACGCCACGGCGGGCCAGAGCCTCTTTCAGCAATTCGGCGGCGAACCTCGCCGGATCGTGGACGGCGATGTTGACCTTGAATTCGACAACGCTGCGCGGGAGGCTGCCGAAAAATTCCACCGTGTTGCTGTCGAGCGGGCGGTGAACGCCGATGCGGGGCTGGCCGTCCGCGACCGTCACGGCGTTGTTGACGATTTTGAGATAACCGGTCTGGGGCTGAATTTTGATCGAAGGCGGATTGCCCGCGCGGGCCGCCGGAGTGACGGTGAACCTCACGCTGTTGTCATTGACCGTCAAGGCGCTGACCTCAGCGCCGTAATAGAACTGCGCGTCTTCCCACTCCCAGCCCGGACCGAGCAGGTCGCCCGCGAAGAAGCTGTCGTCGCCGATCAGATTGCCCGTGACGGTTTTGATCCCGGCGGCCCTGATCTGATCGGCCAGCAGTTCTATGCCGGTGACCGTGTCCGCGGGTTTGAGCTCGTTATAGCGTTCCGGATCGTCGGTATCGAATCGCGGAGAGATGTTCGGATCGCCGCGACCGTACAGGATCAAATCGCCCTTCAAGACGCCGTTTTTGCCCACCGAGCGGGTCGCGTAGACCGATGTTTTGATCTTGAAATCGGGGCCGAAGGCGTCCAACGCCGCCGCCGACGTGTAGAGCTTCATGTTCGACGCCGGCGTGAAAACCTTGTCCACGTCCCGCTCGAAGACAACCCCGCCCTCAGTCGTGATGATCCGCGCGCCCCACCGCGCCGAAGCGAATTTAGGTTGATCGAGCAGCGCCGCGATTCGCGATTGCAACTCGGCCAGCGTCGCCGGCCTCTCGGGCGCCGTAGACGGCTGCTGCGCGAGCGCCGGAATGAGCGCCAGCGTTATGACGAGCAATAGGACAAGAGGTCTGTTTGCGGTCTTCATATTTTAAGATAGCGAATATAGCGCTTAAAAATAAAGAATCTCAGCCACGAATGAGCGCCAATAAACACGAATTCCTTCCTTGATCCTGTTAATCCTTTTGCTTTCCGCCCACTTGCCGATATTCGTGAATATTCGTGTTCATTCGCGGCGGAAATTCTTTCTCTCGAAATCTACAATTCGATCTTTTCGGCCTCCGCGATCTTATCTTCGCCGGGCAGGTTGAAATACTCGGCGACGCCCGCCTCGAAATCAACTATAAGACAACAGGGATTGTGTTTACGGAAGAGCGTCCCGGCGTTGATTAGCGTCAGGTCGTCGAATTTTTGCACGAGACGGCGATGCGTATGGCCGTCGATGACGAAATCGTATTCATGCGAATTGACCAGCTTCCACAAGGCATGGTTCGAATGCAGCGTCAGGGCGTCGTCCCAGGGCCAGACGCCGCCCATATCGTATTCGCCCAAACCGTGGCAGAGCAGCGCCGCGCCTGCGACGGTGTCGAACTTGCGCAACGCCGGAAGACCTTTCACAAACTCCCATGAACTCATCTTGAAATCGAAGTAGGTATTGGAGTCCGGCAGATCGCGCATCTCGCCTTTGAGCAGCCACCGTTCATGGTTGCCCCGAACGCATGCGACTTTGTGTTCGATCAACAGATCGATAGTGCGGTTGGGGTCGCCCGGCCCGTCGACGACGTCGCCGACCGAGCAGACTAGATCGAGACGCCCGGCCTCGAAGAATCGCAACGCGGTCTCCAGACGGTCGTCTTCGCAATGAATGTCGCCTAAGACTCCGACGCGGCGCAGCCCGCCGGTTTTGTTGTTATCAATGGTCACCGGGCAAATTTTTACCACAGGGAGCGAGGAGTGG
>DATEMG010000457.1:0-10679 GCA_035275805.1 Blastocatellia bacterium | reverse complement strand
GCGCTACGACGGCAGGCGCCGCCAAACTGGCGCAGATCAACGCGCTCGTCACCGGCAGCCGCGTGACCGGCACGCAGACGCTGCCGCGCGATTTCTTCAGAGTGCAATTGCCGAACGGCTTCTTCTCGCGGAACGCCAATTCCTTCGACATCAGCACGCCGGATGGGTTGAAGCTCTATCGGATGCGGCAAGCCTACACGCCGGACCGATGGGGCTTCCTAGAGGTCGCAGGGTCGCGCTCCGCTTACACGCCACGATTTATCCAGGTCGCGTTGAAACTCTATTTTTAGGATTTATGAGACGCGTTCCGCTGACCTGTCTGCTGGCTTTGTTTTGCTGGCTTTTCGCTTCGCCTCAATCGTCGAGTTCGACGGCGACGGAGAAGCCCGCATACAACGTCCTCTTCATCGCTTCGGACGACCTGCGGCCCGAGCTGGGTTGTTATGGCAATCAGCTCGTCAAAACGCCGAACATAGACCGTCTGGCCTCGCGCGGAGTGCGCTTCGAGCGAGCTTACGCCCAATATCCGCTTTGCAATCCGTCGCGCACGTCGCTGCTCACCGGAAGGTATCCGACCCAGACCGGCGTGATGGACAACGAGACCTGGTTTCGCGCGGAGCATCCCGATTTCGTCTCGCTGCCTCAACACTTCAAGGCGCGCGGCTATGCGACGCTGCGCGCCGGCAAAATCTATCACGGCGGAATCGATGACACCGACGCGTGGACCGAGGGAGGCGAGGCGCGCGGCTTCACCGGCGCGCGACGCCCTCCGAATACCGCCAATGCAGGCGCTCCGAGTCGCGCCTCACAATCGGATCGCATCGTGGTTCTGGAGGGGGAGGGAGAATCGATCGGCGATTACCGGACGGCCACTCGGGCGGTTGAATATCTGGAGCGGTACAAAGACCGCCCGTTCTTCCTGGCCGTCGGATTCGCCAAACCGCACAGCCCTCCCGCCGCCCCGAAGAAGTTCTTCGACCTTTACGACCCGGCGAAGATTCGATTGCCGCCCGATTTCGCCGCGCGCCCGGCCGCGCCGCCCGGATTTCCCGAAATCTCCATTCCGAAACGCAACGCCGATCTATTTATCGGGCGCGACGCCTCGGAGGCGGAAGCCCGTGAAATGATCCGCGCTTATTACGCTTCGGTCAGTTTCATGGACGCGCAGGTGGGGCGCGTCCTCGACGCGCTCGACCGGCTCAATTTGCGCGACAGGACCGTCATCGTCTTCTGGGGCGATCACGGCTATCACCTCGGCGAGAAGGGAAAATGGTCGAAGGCTTACTCGCTCTACGAGGTCGGCGCGCGCGTACCATTGATAATTGCCGCGCCGCGCGTGACGGCTGGAGTGAGCGGGCGCACTGTGCAATTGCTCGATCTATATTCGACACTCGTCGAACTCTGTGGACTGCCTCGCCCGCCCGGGATCGAAGGCCATAGCCTTACCCAGCTGCTGCGCAATCCGAAGGCGAAGTGGAACTATCCCTCGTTCACCGTGACTCGTTATCAGGACAAGATCGGCAAATCCGTCCGCACCGAACGTTGGCATTACGTCGAATGGGACGACGGCGAGGCGGGCGCGATGCTCTTCGATCATTCGCGCGACCCGGCCGAATTGAAGAACCTGGCCGGCGACCCGGCCTTCGCGCGGCAAGCGCGGGAGATGAAACTATTGTTGAAGCAGTTGCCTTAGCGCAACTCGCCACAATTGCTTTGGGATATAGATCTTCGCCGCGTTAGCGGGGCCTTGAATTTAGCCGTGGGTTTATGGACTTTGAGGAATAAATGCGCCTAGTGTGGCGCGAGTTGTTTACTCGCGCCGTCTTGGCCGAAGCGGCGCGAGTAAACAACTCGCGCCACAAAGTTAGCGGAGCCTGGGCGCATTATTTTTTCGAACTATCGATATCCAATTGCCAATGAAGAGCGACAATGACTACCGCAGCTAAACTTCTAATTCTCATCGCGTCAATAACGACTCTGACCTTTGCTACCACGGCAGCCTTCGCGCAGCGCCAGATGGAGCGGCTCGGACGTGGCGTCGTCGCCGTCAATCAGGGCGATGGGAATGTCTTCGTCAGTTGGCGGCTGCTCGGCGACGATCCTGAAGCGACGGCGTTCAACCTCTACCGCGCTACAACAGGCGCCAAAGCAGCAAAGCTCAACGCGAATCCGATTGCCGACGTGACATTCTTCGTCGACGAGAAGGCCGATTTAACGAAGGCGGTTTCTTATTTCGTGCGGCCAGTGATCAAAGGTCGCGAGCGCGAGGCGAGCAAGGCGTTCACGCTGCCAGCCGACGCGCCTGTCCGCCAGTACCTTTCGATTCCGCTGCAAACGCCGCCGGGTTACGCGCCGAACGACGCTTCGGTCGGCGATCTGGACGGAGACGGCGAATACGAGATCGTCCTGCATCAAGCCGGCCGGGGTCGCGACAACTCGCAGGCAGGGATGACTGACCCGCCGATCCTGGAAGCGTACAAACTGGACGGGACGTTGTTGTGGCGCATCAATCTGGGCAAGAACATCCGAGAGGGCGCTCACTACACGCAATTTATGGTATACGACCTCGACGGTGACGGCAGGGCAGAGGTCGCCTGCAAGACTGCCGACGGGACGATTGACGGCAAAGGCAAAGTGATAGGCGACCCCAACGCGGATTGGCGGAATCCTGAAGGCTCATTTATAACCACTCTAGACCGGTCGGGCGCCGAAGCGCGGCGGAACACGACCGGATACGTGTTGGCGGGACCTGAATACCTGACGATCTTTAACGGGCTGACAGGCGCGGCGCTCGCCACTACCAATTACATTCCTCCCCGCCACCCGACGAATCTCAAGCCGACAGCCGATGAAATGAAGGCGCTCTGGGGCGACGGTTGGGGAAACCGCGTTGACCGCTTCCTCGCGGCTGTCGCGTATCTCGACGGCAAACGACCGAGCCTGGTGATGTGCCGCGGATATTACACTCGCTCGGTGTTGGCTGCGTGGAACTGGCGCGGCGGCAAACTGGCGAGCGTGTGGACTTTCGACAGCGCGGACGAAGGCAATAAAGGCTACGCGGGGCAGGGAAATCACAACCTGAGCGTCGGCGACGTGGACGGCGATGGCAGGGACGAGATCGTCTATGGCGCGTGCGTGATCGACGACAACGGCAAGGGGTTTTACACGACCGGCCTCGGGCACGGCGACGCGCTGCATCTCTCCGACCTCGACCCGGCGCGGCCGGGACTCGAAGTCTTCGACATTCAGGAGCGATTCGACGACGCCGGAGCGCATTTCCGCGACGCGAAGACTGGCGAGATCCTATGGAAGAAGCCTTCGGTCAAGGCCGGCGCCGACGGCGAAGGCCCCGGACGCGGGTTGGCGCTCGACATCGATCCGCGCTACCAGGGCTTTGAGTGCTGGGTCAAAGGCGCGGGCATCACCGGATTGTTCAACGCCAAGGGCGAAAAGATATCCGACCGCGAGCCGCGCTCCTGCAACTTCGGCGTCCTCTGGGACGGCGACACGTTGAGCGAATTGCTGGATCGCAATACGATCTTCAAGTGGGACTGGGCGGAGAACGTCGAGACCGTGATGCTGACCGCCGAAGGTTGCGCCTCGAACAACGGCACGAAGGCCACGCCGGCCTTGAGCGCTGACATTCTCGGCGACTGGCGCGAAGAAGTGATCTGGCGCACGACCGACAACAAGGAATTGCGGATTTACACGACCACCATTCCAACCAGGCATCGGTTCTATACTTTGATGCACGACCCGCAATACCGGTTGAGCGTCGCGTGGCAGAACGTAGCGTATAATCAACCGCCTCATACCAGCTTTTTTATGGGCGAAGGAATGGCGAAACCGCCGCGCCCGGCGATTGCGACTCCATCTAAGAAGATCAAATGACTAGACAGAAAAATGTAGGAGAGGAAAATGGAATATCTTATTCTTCCGCGCCATATTTTCCTCTCCCACATTTTTCTGTCTATTAGCTTGATATGAAACAATCTCGACGCAATTTTCTACAAACGCTGGCCGCATCGGGCGGTCTGTTGCATATCAAATCCTCGGCGCTGCCAAGGCCCCTTGCGCCAATTGACCGCGCGGCGCTCGTTCACCGTCACGATCCGGTATTGCGACAGTTCGATCCGTTGTCGCCGTTGTCGGTCGGCAACGGCGAATTCGCGTTCACCGCCGATGTCACGGGGTTGCAGACTTTTCCTGAAGTTTACGAACAGGCGACCCCGCTCTGCACGATGTCGCAATGGGGATGGCATCGCGCGCCGCTGCCGGCGGGACTCGATCCGAAGGGGCTGCGCCTGGTTCAGTTCGACACTTATGGCCGTCAAGTCGGTTACAGGGTGAGCGCCGAAGGGCAGAACGAGCTTTACAATTGGCTGCGCGAGAATCCGCACCGGCTCCATCTGGGCCGCGTCGCGTTGCGGTTGACGAAATCCGACGGCGGAGAGGCGCAGGTCACGGACATTACCGACATCGAGCAGAGGCTCGATCTGTGGGCAGGCGCGTTAACCAGCCGATTCAAGTTCGAAGGGAAGCCGGTGACGGTCAGAACCGCAGTCCACCCAGTTTTCGATCTGTTGGCCGTATCGATCGAATCGCCCTTGATCGTCGAAGGGCGGCTGGCCGCGCGCTTCGAGTTCCCTTACGGCTCGCCGAGTATGCAGGCCGCCGATTGGAAACAAACTGAGAAGCACAAGACCGAGATCGTCAAAGACACGGTAGACCGCGTTGAGCTTCGCCGCCAATTGGACGCCGATCAATATCTTGCCGCGATTGGATGGAATGGCCGGGCGGAGTTTACGGCTGAAAAGCCGCATCATTTTGTTTTGACGCCGGCGAAACAGAATTCACAATTTGAATTCTGGGCTGCTTTTACCCCTTCCATACTGGTGTCCCTTGAGCCGTTGACCACGGCCAGGACCTTCGCCGCGAGCGCCGCGCATTGGAACCGCTTCTGGACTGAAGGCGGCGCGATCGAATTGGCCGGGAGCCGCGACCGTCGGGCGGCGGAACTTGAACGTCGCATAGTGTTGTCGCAATACCTGACTGCGATTCAGTGCGCGGGATCGATGCCGCCGCAGGAGACCGGGCTGACGGTCAACAGTTGGTACGGCAAGTATCATTTGGAGATGCACTGGTGGCATGCGGCTCATTTCGCGTTGTGGAATCGGACGCCGCTGCTGGAGAAGAGTCTGGGCTGGTACGACAGGATTCTGCCCGCCGCGCGCGATCTGGCTCGCTCGCAAGGTTACGCCGGAGCGCGATGGCCGAAGATGGTCGGCCCCGAAGGCGCTGACAGTCCGTCGCCTATCGGCCCGTTGCTGATCTGGCAACAACCGCATCCGATCTTTTATTCGGAACTCTGCTACAGGACGCGTCCGAATCGCCGAACTCTGGAACGTTATCGTCAAATTGTTTTTGAGTCTGCGGAGTTCATGACTTCGTTCGCGCATTTCGATCATCGCAGGCAAAGATATGTTCTCGGCCCGCCAGTTATTCCCGCGCAGGAGAATCATCCGCCGCGCGAGACCTGGAATCCGACCTTCGAGCTGGCTTATTGGGCGTATGGGTTAAAGAAGGCGCAGCAATGGCGCGAGCGTCTTGGAATGAAGCGCGATCCGAAATGGGACGAGGTGATATCCAAACTCTCACCGCTGCCGGCGAAGGACGGCGTTTACCTGGCGCACGAAAACTGCCCGCAGACTTACACCGAGCGCAATCACGATCACCCCTCAATGCTCGCCGCGCTCGGCGTGTTGCCCGGCGACGGCGTAGACCGCGAAATCATGCGCCGCACGCTCCATAAAACGATGAAGGAATGGAAGTGGGACCAGACCTGGGGCTGGGATTATCCGATGACGGCGATGACGGCGGCGCGATTGGGCGAAACAGGAATAGCGATAGACGCGTTGTTGCTCGAAAGCGAAAAGAACGGCTATCTCCCGAACGGCCACAACTGGCAGCGAAAGAATCTGCCTTGCTATTTGCCGGGCAACGGCGGATTGCTTTACGCCGTGGCGATGATGGCGGTCGGTTGGCAAGGCGCTCCCGCGTCACACGCGCCCGGTTTTCCTTCGGACGGCTCCTGGACGGTTCGCCGGGAGGGATTGAACTTCGAGCTGATGCGGGAAATCTGACCGTAACGAAGCTTTCAGCATAGCCAATATTTCATACGCCGTAAGTACAGAGTTAACCAGAGCGGATTGTAGATCAATGTACCCATACTGATCCGGACCGCTCCTTTGCGGCGCGTAATATAGGTAAGAAGCCATATGCGTCACGTTGCCGCAAGCACACGGTGTGGGCGGTACGAAAGCCGATCAGGGGGAATAATGAAAAAGAAATATTCGATTGGTTTCAAGCTGTCGAATTCTCCTATATCTAAACCAGTCACTAAATTTGGTGGTCAGCCTGTTTGGATAAATCAAATACAATGGCCGATTAGTAAAAAAACGGGGAAACCAATGATGTTTATTGGTCAAATTAAGCTTGAGCCAAAGTTATTTGGGCGTATTGAAAGTAAGATGGCTTATATATTCATGACGGAAGATAAAAAGGGCGACGCTCAAACTTGGGATCCCTATTCGGAAGAAAACGCTATCATTATTCAGCCAGGAAACAATCGTATCAAGGTATTACCAATAGATATGGGGCCAAGTTTAAATAGGCGCGTAAAAAAGAGGGGAACGGCCCGCTACCTAATCGAACCCTGTGAATATTCAGTACAGCTCAATTTAGGAGAAGACCCTGAATATATAACCGAGTATGAGCGCGAAGACTGGGATGCAATAACATTCAAGAAATATGCAAAGGCCTTGAACGGAAATAAGATTGGTGGAACCCCCATTTTTCTTCAGGGTGATGAATTTCCGAAAGGTGGTCCTTGGAATCTTTTATTGCAACTTGATTCAACGAAGGTTCCATTTTTAATAGATTTTGGAGATTCGGGAAATGGCTACGCTTTCATTTCGAAGGATGGTAAAAAAGCTAAATTCTTATGGCAGTGTTTGTAAAAATGAACGATGAACATTGCTACAGGTTCTCCAGAATCCAGATCCCGCTTGAGGCTTCCATGATCGGCAGGATAAGCCGATTGGCGGACAAGGCTATTTCCATGAATCTGACGTCATCCAGAACCATCTGGCCGGGGCTGTCGAAGTTTGTCACACGAAACGGGCTTCCTATGGGCTTGCCGCCGGCGGGATCAAACCCGATACCCCATAAATTGAAGAAGCCGGTTCGATTGGATAGGAAATAGAGCGTACGGCCATCGGGCGACCATCGAGGCTTGTCGTCGAAGTATTTGCCTTCTGTGATTTGCGTCCATTCGCCGCCCGAGGGGGGAACCACGTATATGGTCGAGACGCCGGCGCAAGTCGCTTTGGCGGAGCAGAAGCTGACCCATCGGTCATCCGGGGAGAATCGCGCCTGATAGAGGTTTTCTTCCGGGTGAGACGTGACTATGCGCATCTGTGTTTCGGCCAGAGGGGCAGCCGCGATCGGCCACATAACGATCATCAACCGCCCCGGACTCTGGCGATCTGTGCCTCCCAGAATCCACTTGCCGTCGGTGGACCAGTCATAGGGTAGATCATTGCTCTCGCCCGGAGTTATGAGTAATTGTTCCTCGGCGCCCGGGGCAGTCGTGACAATGGCTCGTTCAATCTGCGGGCGATCCACCGTGCGCGGGCGAGAGCGGCGGTAGGCCAGGCGCGAGCCGTCGCGGGACCATCGCGGGACGAAGCGGGAAAAATCGTCTGGCGCCAATAATCTTTCGCGCCCATCCTTGAGTGACTTTTCCCAGAGTTCCCATCTTCCGGCCCGCTGCGCGCAAAAAACCATTTTCTGACTGTCGGGCGACAGATCGGGAAATCGAGGCTCGATTCCGACCTCGGTAACCGGCTGTCCCTTTCCATTGACGCGGCGTCCAGCGGCGTCGAAGGGCACAGACCAGATGCGGGTTCGCTCAGTTCGCACGGCGAAGGCCAGTCTTCTGCCGTCCGGAGAAAGAACAAGGTCCGTATCGAGACCCGCGCCTGTGGTCATACGCTCAGGGCCGGCGGTCCAGCGCAGACTGTGAGGCTCTATCTCGACTTTCCAGAGATTTCTCACGCTGTGGGAGATTCCTTCGAAATAGAGCGCCCGGCCCGAAGGCGCCCACGTGAAATCGCTGAAGCTCACTTCTGCTTCTTTGATTTGCGCGCTTACACTGGCGCCGAATTCCGATTTGACCGGCGAAGCGCCGGTCAGCGGCGCAGTCCAGAACCCCCATCCCTGTTTGCGATGATTTCCCCACACCGAGACCCCCTGGCTGTCAGGACGCCATGCCACTCGAAACGAACTGAACTCGCTCAGGAATCCGCTCAACAATTCACGCGGCTGGTCGCCGGACGGCGTCGCCACATACACTTTGGGAATCTCCGACGTGTTGATCCGCAGGAATGAGCCGTAAAAGAGGATATGTTTCCCGTCCGGCGACCAGCGCGGGCGGTAGCCGAAAGAAGTCACTCTGCGTTCGTTCCCGCCCAGGCTCGGAACCACGAATAGACCCCCTCCCTCGCGCTCGGAGCGGAAGACCATGTAGCCGCCGTCCGGAGACCAATCCGGTTGCCAGTCCTGCGCCGGGGAATTGGTCACGCGAACAGGATTGCCTTCTCCGACGAACTGCACCCAGATGTCGAAATTGCCGGCCCGGTCGGAACTGTACGCGATCATGCGTCCGTCCGGCGACCAGGTCGGCTCACTCTCCAATCCGGGGTCAAAGGTCAGTTGCCAGAGCTTTCGCTGCAACGTCGGCTGCTCGGCTTGCGACCTTTGGCGAACTTTGGAGACGATCAGGCCGGCGCCAACGGACACGACGATCACCGCGACGAGCGCGGCGGCCATACCATACTTGTGACGCGCAATTCGGCGACCGAATCCATCATCGCTTGCGGCCACGTCCGCAGTAACAACGCCGTCGCCGCGCGCTTCTTCATTCTCTCCGGGATAATTGGAACTGTCCGGCGCTGGCTCGCCGTGGTCTTCGTTGACGTCCGATATCGCTCTCACGCTCGCCACGAAGCGGTAACCTCTACCTGGAACGGTGGCGATGTACGGATGTTCGTTCGAGCTTTCACCAAGCGCTTTTCTGAGTGTGGAGACGGTTCTGGTTAGATTACTTTCCTCGACATGGGTGTCAGGCCACGCCTGCTCCATGAGCTCATCTTTCATCAACACCTGTCCCTGGCGCCGGATCAGCGCCAGAAGAATCTCGAAGGCTTTCAGACCGAGCGGTACGATCTCTCCGTCTCGCATCAGAACAGACTTCGCCGAGTCCACAACGAAAGGGCCGAACTCGTAAAAACGGGCCGATTTTTGTTCCTTTACCGCTTCCATAACCACAAATCTATGGGCCTGAAAGGGCTTTCAGGAGTTTTTCGGGCTCGCGATAAATTTTTCGGAAATTTTACAGACTGTGTACAAAGACATTTCAACCACTAACGGGTATCTTCGCCGCAGATTGTAAACCAAGATCCCTGATAAACAAATGAACACAATCAGGCTCCACCATGCGGCATGGGGACGCGCGATATTGCCGGCCGCGGAAATTTGGGTGATGACAATCTCCGCGCCGTAGGGCGGGGCAATCCATCAACAATGCGGAAAACACAAGGAGGATCACATGTTCATCACTTCTCGACAGGTTCGCCGTTTCTTTTCCACCGGTCTGGTGTTGACATTGTTTCTTGCCGTGACGCTGACTACGCCGCCAACCACGACGCGAGCGGCGGGCTGCTCGCAGGCTTTTTGCGCGGTCGATGTAGGGAAATATTGGATCAATAACAACCTGTGGGGCCAAAGCTCCGGCTCCGGGTGGCAGGCCGTCTGGGATACGTATCTTTCCGGTAACACTATGGGATGGGGAACCAATTGGAGTTGGACGGGACAGTCCAATCAGGTTAAGTCTTACTCCAGCGTCGTGCTGGGGTGGCACTGGGGGTGGAGAAGGTCGGGCACAGGATTACCGACCCAAATCTCAGCGAACCGGAATGTCAATACTGGTTGGAATTACTCGGTATCGCAAAGCGGCACGATGAACGTCGCCTACGACTGCTGGCTCCATACCATCTCGAATCCCAGTTGGAACAACAATCCCACCGATGAAGTCATGATCTGGCTCTACCGCGCCGGCGGAGCAGGCCCGCTGGGAACCTACCAGGCTACGGTCAATCTCGCCGGGACCTCCTGGGACCTTTATAGGGGAAACATAGGCTGGAACGTGTTTTCGTTCATCCGCAGAACCAACACGACCAATCAGAACCTGAACATCAGGGATTTCCTCAACCACCTCGTCTCCAGAGGATGGGTGAGTAACTCGAAGTACCTCACCAGCGTCGAAGCTGGGACCGAGGTATTCATCGGCAACGGCCGCGTAGACACAAACTCCTACTTCTGCAACGTCCAATAAAATGCGACAGACTAATGGTCTCTGAGAAATAAGTGTGACAAGCGTTTTTCCGGTCGCGGAGCGACCACGTGATCCTAAAACCCCCCGGCTTTGATGGTCTTTGAGAAATAAATGCAACCACTTTATCCCCTGCCGCGGAGCGGCATTTGAGCTTAGCCCGGCTTTTCAAAGCCGGGAAAGCCGTTACGTAGTTGTTTCAGTCGCGGAGCGACGGTTGACACCG